>JANOKK010000484.1:0-8294 GCA_031419255.1 Betaproteobacteria bacterium | reverse complement strand
CGCTCAATGTCCGTTCGCCCTGAGCCAGGCGAAGGGGCGGTGCATCCAGCCCAACCACCGGCTCAGGGCGAACGGGGTATTTTGCTACGCGAACCGTATTGGGCCAGGGTGTGTTGGGTTGCGCGGGCCGCAACGTGGAATGAGCCAATATCACATCGCTGACCATCGAAAGTCTAGAACAGGTGCGGCGTTCGGGGCATAAATGCCTGATAAACCGCACCAATGCTGGAGTTTATTGAATTTTGCAACGCAAAACGACTAAACACCGTTCGCCCTGAGGTATCGAAGGGCTGATTGCAGGTAAGCCCATCGATACCTCAAAGCGAACGGTGCTTATCCTTCGGGTCTTACTGTTTACCGCGCGCTACCGCAAAGAAATTACCGCCGCGCCTCAAACCGATAATCGAACGTGGCGCGATAGCGGCGCGCCGCTTCGCCCGGTGCCAATTCAGCAGGGAACGCATGGTACTTGGCCCAATGGATGCTGGCGAGCGCGGCGGCATCGAGAATCCGCGACTTTGATGATTCCGCGATGGCGCACCGCCTTGCTTTCCTGTTGATTTATCAACGCCGCTATGACGAGGCATTGAAACAGGCGCGGGTGAATCTGGAACTCGATCCGACGTACCTGAACAACTACGTCGTCATTGCGCGCGCGCACGAAGCAAAGGGGGAATTTCGCGAAGCGCTGGCCGCGTATCGCATTCCGAAATGGACTTTTCTGCCCGAGGAGGCGAGCGCGGAAATTGATGCCGCGCGGGCAAAGTCCAGCACCGATGGCTATTGGCGCGCGCGCCGCTCGTGGCAGCAGCGATACGCCGCCGTACAATTGGAAGGTCTCTATTTTTCGGTCGCCATGTCCGCCCAAGTGGGTGAAATTGACGCCGCCCTGCGCAACTTGAATCGCGCCATCGACTTGCGCAATCCATTCCTCATTTTCAGCAAGGTCGATCCATTATTCGATCCGCCGCGAAAGGATCCGCGATTCGCATCAGCACTCGCGCGGCTGAATTTGAATTGATCTAAAACTGCGCCGACCTCGCGAATCTCCGAGCTAATCGACTCGGTCAACTGAGGTTTCAAGGATTAAGCCGCACGCGCGCGCTGCAACGATTCGCGATACGGTTTTAACCCTGCCGCGAGAAACGCAATAGCCGCGAGACCCGCAACGGAACTGACAATCAGCATTGACCACTTCAATTGCAAATCGTCGGCGAACACGTAATCCGTTACCAGTGCGACCGCCGTCGGCCCGACGCCGAGGCCGATGAGATTGACGATGAACAGATAAACCGCTGAAGCCTGCCCGCGCATTTGGTTGGGCACGATTTCCTGGATCGCCGCTGCGGCTGCACCGAACGGCATCGCGAGCGCGAACACGCCCGGTACCATCAGGATCGCGGCAAGCGTGCCGTTGCCCGCAATCAAATAGACATTGCCGAGGATCGCCACAATGGACGCAAAAATGCCGACGCGTAATGCCGCGTCGCCCTTGCCTTGCTTCAGCCAGCGATCCGTCAGCCAGCCGCCGAAAACGATGCCCGCGCAGCCGAAGACCATCACGATCAGACCGTAGACGATGCCGACGTCGGCCGCTTTCCAGCCAAAGGTGCGAATGAAAAAACTCGGCAACCAGGCCGCTGTGCCGTAGGCGCTGAATGCGATCATCGCAAAACCCAGGTTATGGCAAAGCACCGTGCGGCGATTCAACCAAAGATGAGCCAGCACCTCGCGAAATGGCACACCGCCGCCATGCGCGCTCGCACCACTGCGCGGCGGTTCGCGCACGAATAAAAAAGCCAGGCTGAATAGCATTCCGGCCGCACCCAGTATCAGGAACACCACTTGCCACGGGCGAACTTCGCCGAACAGCGGCAACGCAATCTCACCTTTAGCGAAGGCAAATTGGATCACCAACCCGCCCAACAGAAACGCGATACCCGATCCCAGATAGATGCCCATCGAATAGACGCTGATCGCGGTCGCGCGCCGCTCAGGCGGAAAATAATCCGCGATCATCGAATACGCGGCCGGTGAAAGTGCTGCCTCGCCGACGCCGACGCCGACGCGAAACAAAAACAATTGCCAATAGGTGCGCGCCAATCCGCACAGTGCCGTCATCAGGCTCCAGAAGATAACACCCGCCGCGATCAGCCCACGACGGCTTTTGCTGTCGGCAAGACGCCCCAGCGGAATGCCAAGAATGGTGTAGAAAATCGCGAATGAAAAACCCATTAGCAAACTCATCTGCGTATCGCTGATGCCCAGATCGCGGCGGATCGGGCCGACCAGCAGATTGAGGATTTGCCGGTCGACGAAAGAAAAGACATAGGCGACCATCAGGATGGCGACTACCAGCCACGGGTAGGCCATCGACTTCCCGTTGCCGCTATCAGCAGGACTCATGTTGCCGACTCCTATGGGTGGATTACCGTCTACCAAGAGTGCACGCTACACATCATAATCTGCCACAAACTTTCGCGCGGATGCTGCGAGACTCAATGTCCATACGCTGGCAAATCACCAACACTGGCGCGGCGTTCACGGTATTCTTGTCCGGAAAACCATGCCAGGCAAGGAGTTTCACTTCGCGTTTGGTACTCCGTACCAAACAAGACACGATTGAATCGATCCACTAGACTGCAAACATGGGATTTCGGGGCGTGAAAAATTCGATCGGTCAAACAAAGATTGCATGGATGGCATTGGCGGCGGTTGCGCTCGGCATTTTGATGCTCGCACCCGCATACGCCGCTGACGCACCCCTCATTTTCAAAGAAGGCACCAGCGGCGACGCCGTTTGCACGCGCTGCCATGGCGCGAATGAAAAAAAACCCATTCTCTCGATTCACCGCACGCGTCACGGCGTGGCTGGGCAACCGGGATGTCAGGCGTGTCACGGCTCAAGCCGCGCGCATGTTCGGCATGCGGATGAGGCTGCCTCGCGACCCGCGCTGGATTTTGGTTTCAGTGGCGCGAATAAATCGTCGGCGGAGGTGCAAAGCCGCACCTGCCTCAATTGTCATGCCGCCGGCAAACGCACGCATTGGCCCGGCAGCGTGCATCCTGGCAATGACGTGACGTGTTCTTCGTGCCACGAAATTCATCAGCCGCAGGACAAAGTTCTCGCGAAAGAAACGCAACGCGAGGTTTGCTTTGCGTGCCACAAAACGCAACGCGCGCAGGTGCACTACCTGTCCACCCATCCGATTGCGGCGGGCAGAATCGCGTGTTCGGATTGCCATAATCCGCACGGCTCGACCGGGCCGAAATTGCTGGTGAAAAATACCCTCAACGAAACCTGTTTCACCTGCCACGCCGACAAGCGCGGGCCGTTCCTGTGGGAGCACCCACCGGCCTCGGATGATTGCGCGAATTGCCATACGCCGCACGGCTCGAACATCGCGCCGCTGCTGAAATCGCGCCCGCCGTGGCTGTGTCAAGGATGCCATGGCGGCAGCCCGCACACGTCACCTGCGTTCAGCGGTCGCGGCTTGCCGCCCGCCGCGGGCGGTACCGCACCGTCGCAGCAAATGTTGTTGCGCGCCTGCCTGAATTGTCATTCCGCGATCCATGGCAGCAATCATCCATCTGGCGCGCGCTTTACGCGATAGCGAATCTACAAATCCCATGCATGGCTTTGGTATAAGTACTATTGAGAGTGGCTTGACGGTGAGACAAATGCCGTCGTCCCGGCGAAGGCCGGGATCCAGTCCGATCGTTGTTTTGAACAACACGATGGGCTGGATTCCGGCCTTCGCCGGAATGACGAATCAATTTGGAGTTTTGTCACGCAACAGTGTATTTCTCAATTGTTGGGTCACAGGCAGTCTTTGTGCTGTCGGTGCGAGCATGAATGCCTGCATTGCGCTGCTGATGCTGACATGCGGATCGGCGGTTGCGAATGTCGCCACGTCGGAGGCCGAGCGCCTGGCCGAATTGACGCGACCGCAAAGCAATATCGAGATCGGCATCGGCGCGATCTCGGACGCGTCGTTTGCCGCAGGCAATTACACCGGGCTCGAGCGCAAGGGTGCCTACGCAATCGGCGCATTCGATTGGCGCGGCGATCAATTCAGTTACGGCAATGCGGCGGACGATAAGACGCGCTGGCGGATTTTCGGTGCCAATCTTGGCTTGAATGCAAGAAGCCTTGCGGGAGAGTTTGACCGGCAGGGCGCCTATCGAATCACGTTTGGTTACGACGAAATTCCGCACCGCGATTCCGACAGCTATCAATCCATTTTTCTGGGTGCAGGTTCATCGAGCCTGACACTGCCTGCCGGATTTGTCCGCGCTTCGGACACGCGAGCGATGAGCACACTGGACGCCAGCCTGCGGCAGTTCGCGATCGAGTCAAACCGCAAGCGATCCGAGATCGGTGTGAGTTACGCAATCACGCGCGAATGGGAGCTCAGGGCCGGCTGGCGCAACGATGATCGCGAAGGAACGCGCATCCGCGGCATCGAATTTGGCAACAGTCCCGGTAATCCGCGCGCGATGCTGCTGCCTGAACCGATCGATTCGTCGACGCAATTGGTCGACGCGAGTCTCGCGTACACCGGCGAAGGTTTGCGCGCATCGATTGCCTATCACGGCTCGGTTTTTCGCAATCATGTCGGCGCGCTCGTTTGGCAAAACCCCTTTACCTCTGCACCTTGGGTCGGCCCGGGAACGCCGCTTCCCGTCAATTTTCCATTGCCGATGGGGCAGGCGGGCGAAGCGCCGGATAATCAGTTTCATCAATTGTCGATCACCGGCAACTACCAATTTTCGTCCAGTACGCGCCTGACGATCGTAGGGTCGCGCGGGCGCATGTCGCAAAATGAAATACTTCTGCCCTACACGATCAACCCGGGGCTTGCCGTCATCGCGCCACCGCAGAGCGGGCTGGATGGTGTGGTCGACACAACATTTCTTAACGCGAAACTTACCTTGCGACCGCTGCGCAATTTGAACGTCTATGCGTCGTTGAGATATGAGGATCGCGACAACAAAACGCCGCAATCGGAGGTTGTCTACATCGGCGGTGACGTGCAGTTGCAGCCGCCACCCAATGCACCCACCGACCGCGTGCGCACCAATCTGCCGAGGAGCCGCCGGCAAACACAATTGACGCTCGATGCCGACTACCGATTGGCACCCGGCATCGCGATGAAAGCCGGTTGGGAACATGACGATGTCACGCGCACGTTTGCCGAGGTTGAACACGCCATCGAGAACACGCTTCGTATTGAATTCCGGCGCGGCGGAACAGGTGAGTGGACGACCAGCGCCGGTATCGCCCATCTCGCGCGGCGCAGCGCGCCGTATCTCTACAATTTGCCGTTCCTCGCGAGCTACACCTCAAGCGCGTTTATCGCGAGCCTCGCGGCAGCGGGCGGCTGCGCGGTGGCGATCGATTGTATTCGCGCGGGGCCAATGCAACGAAAGTTTTACATGGCCGACCGTGATCGTGATCGGCTGCGATTGTTTGCAAGCTATACGCCCGACACAGCACTATCGTTGCAGGCGCGGCTTGACGCGAATCTCGACCGATATCCGCGAACTACCTACGGCGTTACCCATTCTCGCAGTTTGTCGGCGAATCTGGAGGCGGGTTACACATTCAACGCATCGACCAGCGCGACCGCGTTTGTGAGCCATGAACACCAGCGCCTGCAAGAACGTGGCCGCCAGATTTTGAACCCGTTGTCGGCAGGCAATGCCGATGCCGACTGGTGGAACCAGTTGATCGACAAGACTTCGACTTTCGGGGCTGGCCTGCGCCAGCAAGGCCTCATCGGCGGCAAACTGGAACTCGCCATCGATGCGATTGCCGTGCGCGGACGCATGCCGATTACAACCACCGTGGGTACGGGCGTAACGGCGGCGCAAAATCCGGCGACTGCGCTGCCGGATGTTGTGGCGCGTTCGGACAACGTCAATGTCTCGGCGCGTTATGCGTTTGATCGGCACAGCACGTTGCGCGCGCGATATTTTTTCCAACGCCTCGACAATGCCGACTGGGCATATCCGCAGGTAGGGGCCGCGACGCTTGTCAACGTGATTGGCAGCCGCGAAATTCCTGCGCAAACGTCGCGACATGGGGTGGGAATTTCATGGGTTCGAATTTTCAGGTAGCGCGCATCAACGTTTTGTGCACTGGCTTCCGTAAGGCGTGATGCTGCCAAGTGCAGCGGGTTGCGGATTCGCCGCGCGAATTTTCTCTGCCTCGCGTCGACGTGAATCGGCAGCGTCTGCGTTACCGGTCGCGGCCAATGCGACCGCATATTTTTCAAGCGCATCGGCCACCAATCGTGGCGATGATTTGGCGCGCGATTCGCGCTCGATCACCGGCATCAATTGCGAAAACCAGGCGCTACTCTCGACGAATTGTTTTTGCGCGGTATTGAGCGATGCCAGTTCGTATAGCGGCGGAAATAACGAACCGCCTGCAGTCGTCGCCATCTCTTTTGCGCGCAATAAATATTTTTCCGATTCGCCAAACTGACACAGCGCGCCCATCGCGCGGCCATATTCCAGATGCATGGTGCTGCGCGTGGCGGCATCGCGTGGTAAATCGGCATGATTGATGGCCTGCGCATATTGGCCGGCTGCCGATTCCCAATCGTTGCGACTTTTTGCTGCGCTGGCGCGTTGCAAGTATTCGTCAAGGTCCAGATCGGCGGCGGTTGCCGCGCCGATCCATAGTGCTGTCAGCCATCGTCCGCTGCGCAGAACGGCCAACAACGATCCCTCGCGCAAATCACCGCGAGATTTTGCAATGAATTTAGTGCCCATGGTGCCTTTCCGCGTATTGAATGCAGCGATGATACGCGCGCCGAGAAGGACACGGGGCGGCGGCAGAATAGTCAATGATTGTTTCATCGATTGCATTCCTGCGTTGGCCCGCCGAGCATGCGTTCAACACGGTACGCACGACGATTGCTTCCGCAGCTTCAATCGGGACAAACGCAGTCGTCACATCCACCTACCGACCGTGTGCCCCTGGCAAAACCATTGATTCTCTCTCCCACACTTTCGCCCGCCGCGCACGCGCTGGAATCTCAATTGGTGTCGAATATCGTGCCCGGCGTGCTGATTCTGGATGATGATTTCGCGAGCGGCGATGTGGTCGGCGTCGAAGCGCTGGCGCGGTGGAGTCATCTCTTGCACGGCGTGTTATCGCCCGCCGATTTACTGCCGGCAATCGAAGCCTGCGACGAGTTGTCACGACTGGTCGATGCCATCATGGCGTCAGCGGTCAAGCAGGCGGTCGCCTGGAAAAAACACGCGCGCCGGATGCCGATCAGCATCAATCGCTCCCTTTCCGTATTGGGCAACCGGCAGTTTTGCAAAAGTGCGTTTGCGTTGGTTAACGCGCATGGCATTGCGCCGCAAGATCTCGCGTTTGAAATACTTGAAACCGCCGCGCTCACCGATGTCGGCCGCACGCTCGAGACGATGACACGCCTGCGTTTGAATGGCTTTGGTCTTGCTATCGACGATTTTGGTACCGGCTTTTCATCCTTCGAGCAACTGTCGAGTATTCCCTTCACCGAACTCAAGATCGACCGTTCTTTTGTCATGGGCGTCGCGACTTCACCGAGGCAAGCAGCGGTGGTGAGAAGTTGCGTCGAGCTCGCGCATCGACTCAATCTGAAAGTCGTTGCCGAAGGCGTTGAAACCCAATCCGATTGGGATTTTTTAGTGACGGCGGGTGCGACCGAAGCACAGGGCTACTACCTGTCGAGACCGATGCCGGGTGCCGCAGTAGCGGCTTGGGTGGATGCGTGGCCGGAGCGAATCCAGCACTAAGTCCGACAGGGCAATCTTCGATGCAGATGCGGAAGACGCGAACTTCCTACTTGCGCGGGCCAAACGTATCCCCGAAAAAATTCCCCTTGTTCCATGTTGGCCGTACTTTCGTGTTCGCGATCTCGACGCCGATATTGAAATTCACCAGCGCAAAGCGCGCAGCGGCATCGTAATTGAACGGCAGCGACAGGTCGTCGCCGACGCGATGGTAGGTTTTGAGCAGGAACTCATCGACAATTTTCTTTGCATCTTCGTTCTTGTTGAGTGACTTGATGCCGGTCCAGAGATACAGCGAGGGTATGCCTTCGCGCACAAACATGTAGTGATCGGCGCGCACAAAGATCAGTTGTTCCGGCTTGGGGTCGGGGGTGAGCGCGATGCCCAGCTTCTTGACCGCACGCGCCACTACCGGCCCCAGCGTCGAATGCTCGGCACCGTAGGCGATGATATCGGCGAAATCAAAGGTGAGCACCGGCATGTCCAAATTCACATTG
>JANOKK010000483.1:0-1880 GCA_031419255.1 Betaproteobacteria bacterium | reverse complement strand
GGCTCGATGGCCGACATCCCGGCACAATTGACACACCCATGGTCGGGCGATTTGAGCATGGCGTCGGCACGTTCTACGCCGGTGAAATATTCGCAGGTCGACCGATCCGCGTGCGCTTCATGTGGACGATGCCGGCCCTCGATTCGCCACACTGGGAACAGGCATTTTCGGTCGATGGCGGAGCGACGTGGGAAACGAACTGGGTAATGGATTTCTCGCGAGCGGCGTGAGATATCGTACCGTATCGATTTGCGACGTATTTCGGCACCTCTGGGCGATTGTTGGATATGAAATTATCCGCACGCGTTTCGGAGCGACCGCTCGTCACCCCTCTCGATTCGACCCGAAGTCCGACAAGTCGAACGCGAATATTCGAAAACGCCATGAAATCCGCGCCGGTGCTAGAGTTTCGGCGAGTGGCGCTACGCCTTGTGATAAATCTCCGCCCCCTTCTTCACAAACTCCACCGCCTTCACTTCCATGCCCTTTTTCAACGCTGCTTCATCGCTCAATCCTTCCGCCTTCGCAAAGTCCCGCACGTCCTGCGAAATTTTCATCGAACAGAAATGCGGGCCGCACATTGAGCAGAAATGCGCGAGTTTGGCGCCTTCCTGCGGCAGCGTTTCGTCATGGAATTCTTTGGCTTTTTCGGGATCGAGGCCAAGATTGAATTGATCGTCCCATCGAAATTCGAAGCGGGCTTTCGATAACGCGTTGTCACGAATTTGCGCGCCAGGGTGGCCTTTGGCGAGATCGGCAGCGTGTGCGGCAATCTTGTACGCCATGATGCCGTCCTTGACGTCGTTCTTGTCCGGCAATCCGAGGTGTTCCTTCGGCGTCACGTAGCACAGCATCGCGGTGCCGTACCAGCCGATCATCGCGGCACCGATTGCGCTGGTGATGTGATCGTAGCCGGGTGCGATGTCAGTGGTCAGGGGGCCGAGCGTATAGAACGGTGCCTCGTGGCAATACTTCAACTGCAAATCCATGTTCTCCTTGATGAGGTGCATCGGCACGTGGCCGGGGCCTTCGATCATGGTTTGCACATCGTGTTTCCACGCGACTTGGGTGAGTTCGCCCAGCGTTTTCAGTTCACCGATTTGTGCTTCGTCGTTGGCGTCGTAACCGGAGCCGGGTCGGAGTCCATCGCCCAGCGAGAACGAGACGTCATACGCTTTCATGATTTCGCAAATGTCTTCGAAGTGCGTATACAAAAACGATTCGGTGTGATGCGCCAAGCACCACTTGGCCATGATCGAGCCGCCGCGCGAAACAATGCCGGTCATGCGGTTTGCGGTCATGGGGATGTAGCGCAACAGCACACCGGCATGGATCGTGAAATAGTCCACGCCCTGCTCGGCCTGCTCGATCAGCGTGTCCTTGAAAATTTCCCACGTGAGGTCTTCGGCTTTGCCGTCGACTTTTTCCAGCGCTTGATAAATCGGCACCGTGCCGATTGGAACCGGCGAATTGCGGATGATCCATTCGCGGGTTTCGTGGATGTTTTTTCCGGTTGACAAATCCATCACCGTATCGCCACCCCAACGTGTCGACCAAGTCATCTTTTCCACTTCTTCGTGAATCGATGACGAGAGCGCCGAGTTGCCGATGTTGGCGTTGATTTTCACCAGGAAGTTGCGACCGATGATCATCGGTTCGGTTTCCGGGTGGTTGATGTTGTTGGGGATAATGGCCCGGCCGCGGGCGACTTCATCGCGCACGAACTTTGCGGTCATCACTTTCGGGATCGATGCGCCGAACGATTCTCCCGGATGCTGTTTGGTCAGCAGTTCGGAGAGTCCATCGCGCCGCTGATTTTCGCGAATGGCGATGAATTCCATTTCCGGCGTGATGATCCCTTTACGCGCGTAGTGCATTTG
>JANOKK010000482.1:0-22108 GCA_031419255.1 Betaproteobacteria bacterium | reverse complement strand
GAAGTAGCGAGCGATCTGAAGGCATCCGTTTCCGGCTTCAAACTCTAGCCGCCGGATTTCGCTCCTAAATCTGCCTCGCGATCCGCTCAAGAAAATAAATGGCCGCCAATCCCGTATCGACCTTTGACATTGGGCCGCTTTCCTGGGTGAAAGCGGAGATTGAGCATTCGCTCACCGAGGCACGCTCACATCTCGACAAACTCGCCGGAGACCCCGGCGACACAAAATCCGCAAAGTATGTCGCCACCCACCTTCATCAGGTGACCGGCGCATTGTCGATGGTGGGTCTCGGTGCCGCCACGCGATTCAATGAAGAAATCGAAAAGCTCGTCGAGACACTTGAGAAAGACCCCAATGCGAGGTCGATCGCGCCGCAGCGCATCGCCGCGGCGCGCAAGGCGACGATCGCGCTTTCATCGTATCTCGACACCTTGATTTCTGGTGCAACGGATCGACCGATGGTGCTGGCCCCTGCATATTTGCAGGTGAATCGTGCACGGGGCGCGAGCGACGCGTCCGAGAGCGATTTGTTTTCGCCGGATCTGAGCCGCGCGATGCCGGTGCCTGAAGACACCGTCGCGCTGCCTAGATCGGAAATGCTCGCGGAAGCAGTGAAACAACGACGCGGCATGTATCAGGCCGGACTATTGAAGCTGCTGCGCGACAAGGATATGGTCGGCGGCGCGCGCGACATGCGTAACGCAACCCTCGCCATCGAAGCGCTGCAAGTGGCATCGCCTTCGCGATCATTCTGGTATGCCACCGGTGGCTTCTTCGACGCGGTTGCCGCCAATCCCGCTGAAGCCGGCGCACTCGCGGTGCAATTGTTCGGCAAGATCGACCAACAAATCAAACTGTTGATCGACGGTTTTCAAAAAGTGCCGGAGAAACTGTTCCGCGACATTTTGTTGGTCATCGGCAAATCCAAGGCGCAGACCGAGCGTTTGAGAAAAATCCGCGACCTTTACCAACTCGATGAATTGCTGGCGTTACCGGAATCGATCGGCGAATCGCAGGCAGACGATCAATTGAAGGGGGTGGTGCGCGCGCTTCGCGAACAGGTGCAATCGCAAAAAGATAACTGGCTGAAATTCGCCGGCGGCAATCGTTCTGCACTTGAAACCTATGCGACCCAGGCCGAGCAGCTTTTCAAGACGGCGCATCTGCAACCCAACAAAGACGTCACTCAATTGATTCAGGCGCTGGGCGCGGTGGGCGCGCACCTTCGCAGGATTCAAGGCCCTTCCAGTGAAACCCAGTCGCTGGAGGTTGCGACCGCGTTTTTGTTCCTCGAATCTTCTCTGGAAAACTATTTCCGATTGACCGCAGAGTTTTCAACTCAGGCAGGCAACATTGTTGCGCGCCTCAAGGCGGCGATGACCGGTGCGCCGCTGCCGGCCATCGCCGGCGGTGCGAACGCACTGATGGACGATATGACCAAACGCGCGCAAGAGCGCATGTTGATGTTTCAAGTCGGTCAGGAGGTTCAGGTCAATCTCGCCACGATCGAGGGTGCGCTCGATGCGTTTTTTCGCGATTCGCAAAAGAACGCGGATCTCGCCACGCTGCCACCATTGTTTTCGCAAGTCCAGGGCGCGTTGACCATTTTGGAGCTCGATGAAGCGGCCGCGCTGAATCAATTGCTTCGCGATCGCGTTGCGCATTTCGCGTCGGGTGCCATTAAAGGTGCGGGTGACGATGCCGACGCGGTTGCCGAAGGAGTGTCGGCGTTGGGTTTGTACATCACCGCATTGCAGCAAGGTACCAGCCAACCTCGCGATGTTTTGCAGCCGGCATTGATCCGATTCGGACTTGCACAAAAACCGGTGGTAGCTGACGCCGCGCCGACCAAATCGCACGTGGGTGCGGGCGATGTCGAGGTCTCGAAACAAAAAGTCCAGGGGCTCTACGAGGACTGGAAACAAAAACCCGAGCAGACCAGCACACGCGAACAGTTGCGCGAGGCGGTCAAGGAATTGAAGCAGGAAGCCGAACTGATCGCCGACAATGTTTCGGCCCGCCAGAGCGATACCGCGCTGAAAGCGATCGAGGCGACGTTTGACCCATTGAAGACCGGCGTGAGTCTCGCGATTTCCGACATCGCGCCGAAGCACAGCGAAGCCCCTTCTGCGCAGGCCATACATCTCATCGATGCACCCGCGTCGGAAGTAGATCAGGAGTTGCTGGAGATATTTCTCGAAGAGGCGGGCGAGGTTGTCGCCACGTTGCGCGAAAATCTGGCGGCGATCCGCGCGAACACGCTTGACAAGGAAGCGCTCGTCACCATCCGCCGCGCCTATCACACGCTGAAGGGCAGCGGTCGCATGGTCGGCTTGAACGACCTTGGCGATGTCGCCTGGAATTGCGAACAGGTGATGAACAAGTGGCTGAAGGATGAAAAACCCGCTTCACCTGGTTTGATTGCCTTCATCGAACGCTCGTCGAACGCGTTTCAAGGCTGGGTCGATGCCTTGCGAACCAATGGTAACGCACACATTGACGGTGTCGAACTCGCACGCGCAGCCGAAAATCTGAAAAACGACCGCGAACCCGAATTTGCTGACGTTGCCTCCGCCGCAACGGAAGCGCCGATGGCGATTGCCACGACCGAAATTGGCACCGATGCCCTCCTACCGGAGGCCGTGCCCGAGGCAGAAATTGAGCCAACATCATTGGTCGAGGTAAACGCCGCTGTTCCCTTTGAATCGTTGGGATTCGCGGCACCGGTCGTTGATGTACTCGCCGCCGTCACAGCGCCAGCAACGGTGGCAGACGAGCCATTGAATTTCTTCGACGAGTCGACGGAGTCGTCATCTCCGGCGGAAGAAATTGTTCCACCACCGGCAGTTCTGGAATCGAGCGCGCCCGCCGATGTCGTCGCCGCGCCGCTTCCGCCGCCCGAACCCGATGACGTGAATGTCGGCGATATCGCGATTCCCTACGCGCTCTTTCACATTTACCTCGGCGAAGCGGATCAACACATCGCCACGCTGGAAAACGAAATGTCGGCGCACGAGGCCAAGCCCCGCCAACCGGTGACACACGATTTCATGCGCGCCGCGCACACGTTGACGAGCTCGTCGCGCACCACCGGCATGGAAATGATTGCCGACGTCGCCTTCGCCTTGGAAAAATGGCTCCAGGAGGCGATCGAATTTCCGCCTGAATTCGACGCGCACCGGCTCGCCGTCACCCGCAGCGCCGTAGACGCGCTATCGAGCATGGTGCTGGGCTTGCATACGCATGAGCCGCCCACCGCACGACCGGATATCGTTGCCGATTTGATGGCGCTGCGCGAGGCGTTGAAACTCGAAAAGCGCGGCGAGGGCACCTTTATCAAAACCCCGTTGGCGACCGCCGTCGACAACGTGGATACCAGTGAAGCAAAAGCCAATGCGCCGCAACCCGCCGATGAGGAAATTGATTTTGGTGCCTTCGCGGCGGAATCAACGCCTTTGCCGGCAGCGGAATCCGCAACGATTCCAGCGCCATCAGCGGCGACCTTTGCAATGGACCCCGGCGCGGCATTGGCGGTGGCATCTGCCTCGGCGGTTGCTGCCGCGACAATTGCGCCACCCATCGCCCGCAACGTGCTCGCCGAGACAGCGTCTGTCGCCGCGCCCGGCAAGGAGCGGCGCAGCATGGCGGACGACATCGACCATGATCTGCTGCCGATTTTTCTCGAAGAAGCGAAGGAAATCATTCCCGCCGTTGGCGACAGTTTGCGTCGCTGGCGCTTGGCACCGGTCAATCACGGGCCGGTCACGGAACTCGCGCGTCACCTTCACACGCTGAAGGGCTCAGCGCGGATGGCGGGTCTGATGCGCCTCGGCGAACTCGCGCATGTGATCGAATCGCGCATCATCGCGATGGATCAAGTCGCGGAGCCTACGAAGAACAAGTTCGATGAAGTCGATGACGGCGTCGACCGTTTCAATGCCGCCATCGACCTGTTGGCAAAGGGTGATTTTTCCTCTTCTGCCGCGATCGAGCTTCCGGTTATCTCCGACGTTTCGCAGGATCTGCCCGGCCCATTGGCGGTCATGGCGGCGACGCGCGCGGAAATTATTGCCGAGGGCGAAAAACTCGAGGGCCGCGAACGTCAGTCGATGCTTCGCGTCAACGCCGACACAATCGACCGCTTTGTGAATGACGCGGGCGAATTGTCCATCGCCCGGTCGAGGATCGATCAGGAATTATTGACCTTCAAGCAATCGCTGGTTGAATTGACGGACAACATCAACCGCATGAAATCGCAATTGCGCGAGATTGAAATTCAGGCGGAAACGCAGATTCAGTCGCGCATTCGCGTCGCCGAAGAGCATGGCGAAAAATTCGATCCGCTCGAGTTCGACCGGTTCTCGCGCACGCAGGAGTTAACGCGTTTTCTGGCCGAAAGTCTGAACGACGTCATCACATTGCAATTGTCGCTGCAAAAAAATATCGACGAATCGGAAGCCGCGCTGCTGCAACAGGCGCGCCTGAATCGCGATCTCCAACAGGGCCTGATGGGCGTCAGGCTGGTGCCGCTGGGTAATTTGCAGGATCGCTTTTATCGGCTTTTGCGCCAAACGGCGAAAGAGCTCGACAAGAAAGCCAACCTGGAATTTCGCGGCGTGCGTGTCGAAATTGATCGTTCAGTGCTGGAAAAAATCACTGCGCCATTTGAACACCTGCTGCGCAACGCGGTTGCGCACGGACTCGAGTCGCCGGCCGAGCGTGTCGCCCGGGGGAAGTCCGAAATCGGCGAAATCACGATCGACGCGCAACAGGCCGGCAACGAAGTTATTTTGACCTTGTCCGATGACGGTAACGGCCTCGATTTCGCTCGCATTCGCGAGAAGGCGATTCAAAAAGGCCTGCTCGATGCGAATGCCGAAATCAATGAAACGCAGCTCACGCAGTTCATTTTCATGGCCGGCTTTTCGACGGCGGACGAAGTCTCGCAAATCGCCGGGCGCGGCGTCGGCATGGACGTGGTGCGTAATGAAATCGTTTCGCTCGGTGGGCGCATCGATATCGCGTCCACTCCCGGTCGCGGCACCACCTTCACCATTGCCCTGCCCCTAACGCTTGCGGTGACGCAGGCGGTAATGGTGGTGGTCGGCGAGACCATGTACGCGATCCCCTCGGTGATGATCGAACAGGTACAGGAATACAAGGGCAAGCGCTACGAGCCGTTCATGGAAATGAGCGAGATCGAGTGGAAAGGAAACAAGTATCCATTGCGATCGATGGAAACGTTGCTCGGCGGAAAACCGTCGCTATCGGTGGTGCGCAAGGCTTCGGTGATTCTCGCCAAGAGCGGCCAGCAGCGCGCGGCCATACAAGTCGATTCCATCGTCGGCAACCGCGAGATCGTGGTGAAAACAATTGGCCCGCAGTTGGCCCGATTGGTCGGTGTCGCGGGTGCCACCATGCTCGGTTCCGGTCAGATTGTGCTGATCATGAACCCGGTGCAATTGGTGTATCGGGAAAGTACGAGCGTCAATGTCGACTCAACCGCGCGGCCCGTTTCCAATATGGCAATCGCCAACGATGCCTTGCCCGGCTCTCCGGTAACGTTTGAGACCACGGCCGAGCCTGAGCGCGAAATCACGCGAGGTCAATCGCTCGCCGCCGCGATCGCCACCCGCAGCACGCACGAATCCGCTGGCGGCGGGTCAAATATCGCAGCAACGCTCGAACGCACAGTGCCGTTGGTGATGGTGGTCGATGATTCGTTGACAGTGCGAAAAATCACCAGTCGCATGCTCACGCGCGAAGGCTTTGTGGTAGCGACGGCGAAAGACGGCGTCGATGGCCTTCAGCAATTGCAGGATATCGAGCCCGACATGATCCTGCTCGATATTGAAATGCCGCGCATGGACGGATTCGAGTTCGCGCGCAACGTACGTGCGGACCCGAAGACGAAACATATTCCGATCATCATGATCACGTCGCGCACCGCAGACAAGCACCGCAACCGCGCGCTCGAACTCGGCGTGAACGAGTACATGGGCAAGCCTTATCAGGAAGAGCAATTGCTCGCCATGATCCGCACCCATATCCGGGCCAACGCGCAATCCTAAGTTAGTGCGCGGGTAGAGCGACCAATCGAGAAAGCGACGCTGCTGAGCAATGACGGGAATCAACGTCGACGAGGCACCTTTGCAGCGCGAAATTGCCGAGGCGATTCGCCTAGCTAGTTTTGCGCCCAGTTGACGGTACCGCTCCAGGCGGTGCCAAGTACGATCAAACCGAACACAATTCGATACCACGCAAACGGCGTGAAATCGTGGCTGCTGATGTAGCGCAACAACCAGCGAACGCACAGAAATGCGGAAATGAACGCTGCGACGAAGCCCACCGAAAACATCGGAATGTCAGCGGTTGACAACAAAGCACGCTCTTTCCATAGCTGATAAATGGTCGCGGCGAGCAGCGTCGGGATCGCGAGAAAAAACGAAAACTCGGTCGCACATCTCCGCGACAAGCCAAAAAATAATCCGCCAATGATGGTCGCCCCCGAGCGCGAAGTGCCCGGTATCAATGCGGCACATTGCGCGAGGCCGAGCTTGAAAGCGTCCATCGGCGTCAATTCGTCGACCGATTCGATCATCGGCCGCATCGGTTGCGAAGTTTGCAATGCGGCGCGCGCGCGATACCAGCGTTCGGCAAAAAGAATGATCACGCCGCCGATGATAAACGCCATCGCGACCGGCACCGGCTTGAACAACACCGCTTTGATTTCTTTGCCAAACATCAATCCCAGCGCGGCGAGCGGCACGAACGCAATTGAGATATTGAGCGCGAATCGCTGTGCCTTTTCCTCGCTGAACAAGCCGCGAAACGTGGACGCGATGCGTTCGCGATATTCCCAGCAAATGGCGAGAATCGCGCCGGCCTGAATGACGATTTCGAACACCTTCGCCTTCTCGTCGTGAAAATTCATCAGACTGCCGGTGACGATCAAATGGCCGGTCGAGGAAATGGGCAGAAATTCGGTGAGACCTTCGACGATGCCTTGAATCAGGGCTTTGACCAGCAGTGGGATATCCAAGAATTTTCCGAAGGCAGTATGGGTGGTGTGGGTGAGCGAGCAGAGCGAATTATACGGGTGCGGGTGAGCCGCTATCGCTTCAGTAGCAGCACCAGTTGATCGCCGCGCACGATGATTCGCTCGGGGACATATTGCGCGCCGTAGCGAGTGAAATCCTCGGCCTTGAACGTGTGCAGCGGTTTGTCTTCAAGCACATCCCGCGCGAGCACCGACGCGGTCTTGGCGATTGCCGCCGACAAACCGTCGGGCATGCTTTCCATGCGGATCTGATCGACGCGTGCGTCGCGCAAAAATAGCGTGCGGGTTTCCGGTACATATTCAGGGCGCCCCGATACTTTCAACGAACCCACCAGACGTTTGTTGGTCAGCGCCAGTTTCACGGACGTATCGAAGAGCGTGGTGATGCGGGTGTCGGCTTCCGATAAATCGACGCGCGGATTCGCGAGCGTGATATCGAGCAATCCACCCACGCTTTTTTCCATCGGAAATTTCTTCGCCATTTTTTGCGTGAGCTCGTCGGCAGATAACCGCACCTCACCGCTCTGGAACGGCAGTGTGGCGCAACCGGCGAGCAGCGCCAGAAAAAAAGCGGCGAATAATTTCTTTTGCATGGGATTCTTTGAATGTATACCGCTACGGCGGCGCAGCGCTTCGACAGGCTCAGCACGAACGGATTATTTGTGAGGGTGGCAAAGACAAACCCCAATATCGGCGAGGCGTTCAGGGCACTTTAACCCGCAAAGACCCGCCAATGCTGGAAATTGTCCTATTTCTGCTGGGCGTAGCCGCGAATTTTGTCGAGCACAAAATCCTTGATACGCGCGGGCATTTCGATCGATGCAACCTCAAATCTCGCCGCGATGCCGGTGGGGTCAAACACGCCATCGGCGACAAACATGGCGCTCATCGCGCGACCGGGCTTTTCTTCCGGCGCGTCAACACCTTCATGTCGGTAGCCCGATTCAGGCGACCATCTTAGCGCGCGTTCCTTACCCAATTTTGCGTAGCAAAGCTGGAAGCCGAGCATGTCGCCACTATAGGTTTCCCACGTGTACAAATCGAAAAAATCATCCTGAAACCATCGGCGGTGTTTGCCGGATTCGTACTGCGTGACGTCTTTGATTTCGTTCAGCATGATCGACTGGGTGGAGAAAGAAAAAAATTATCGCACAATGAAGTCGACACCAGCGGTGAGACCGATTGCGGCCTCACGCGTTCATTTTCTCGACCATTGCGCGCAATTTATCGGGGTCGTCGGCCTTGAGTATCCGCGCCACGGCAGGCACGATGGCGGTGACGTTCGACATCAGCACGCGCTGTTTCACCGTCAACACATTGGCGGGATGCATGGAGAAATGCCGCAGACCAAAACCAAGCAATAGGCGCGTCATATTGACGTCACCCGCCATTTCGCCGCACACCGCGACGGGCACACCTGCAGCATCGGCCTGACGAATCACACTTGAGACCAAATACAGTACCGCCGGATGCAACGAATCGTACAAATGCGCGACGCTGTCATCGGTGCGATCGATGGCGAGCGTGTATTGAATCAAATCGTTGGTGCCGATCGATAGAAAATCCAGTTGTCGCAAAAACATCGGCAATGCAATCGCGGCCGCCGGCACCTCGATCATGCCGCCGACCTGGACCTTGTCGTTATATTTTCGGCCTTCGTCTTTCAATTGCTCTTTCGCACGCGCGATCGCAACCAGCGTTTGCCGAATCTCGTTGTGGCCCGCCAGCATCGGAATCAGGATGCGCACATCGCCATGCCGCGCCGCGCGCAGAATCGCGCGCAATTGCGTATTGAAAATCGGCGGCTCGGCGAGGCAATAGCGGATTGCGCGCAAGCCCAATGCTGAATGCGATGGCCCATGATCGGGGCTGCTCAACGATTTGTCCGCGCCAATATCGAGCGTACGGATCACCACCGGCTTGCCTTTCAATCCCTCGGCCACCGCGCGATAGGCCTCGTATTGCTCGTCTTCGGTCGGCAGATCCTTGCGGTTCATGAACAGAAATTCGCTGCGGAACAAACCAACACCGGTCGCACCCGACTGCTTGACCGCGTCCAGATCGGAGGGCAATTCGATGTTCGCGTGCAGCTCGATGTGTTCGCCGTCAAGCGTCTCGGCGGCGGCGAGTTTGATGCGCGATAGTTTTTGCCGCTCGAGTTTCCACTGATGTTGTTTCAGCCGGTATTCGGCCAGCACCGTCTCATCCGGATCGACGATCACCACACCTTGGGTGCCATCGACCACCACCAATTCATCTTCGCGCAACAGCTCGCGCGAGGTATGCAATGCGACGATCGCGGGAATCGCGAGGCTCCTTGCCAAGATCGCGGTGTGCGACGTGGCACCGCCGACATCGGTGACAAACGCGGCGACTTTGTGATCCTTGAACAAAATCACATCAGCCGGCGAGAGATCGCGCGCGACCAGAATCGTGTCTTCGGCGCGTTCGCGCAATTTCTCCGGCACGGCACTTTCCTGTCCCGACAACGCCGCGATGACGCGCTCCGCGACTTGCCGGACATCGGTCTTGCGCTCGCGCAGATACTCGTCCTGCACGTCGGCGAAATGCGCGAGCAATTCATCGAGCTGCAACTTTAGCGCCCACTCGGCATTGCAGGATTCGCGTTTGATGATGTCGCGCGGCGTTTCGCTGAATGAAGGATCCTCCAGAATCATTCGGTGCACCGTGATGAACGCGGCCATGTCGGCGCTGGCATCACCCTTGTGCGCGGTGTTGATGTCGTTCTCGAGCCAATCGAGATCGACGCGCACTTGTTTGACGGCGGCGGCGAAACGCTTCACTTCGCGCGCGATGAATTCTTCCGGGATCTGATAGTGATCGACTTCCAGCGACGCACTGGTGACCAAATGCGCGTGGCCGATGGCGATGCCACCCGAGACGCCGAGTCCATGCAGCGTGAAGCTCATGCGGACGCCTTCCGCACGCAGCCGCAAATGGCTAAAGTCAAGCATCCACGGGCTTCTCCGGGCAATAATGCCTGAAACGCCCCACCAGTGCTAGAGTCTGCCCGTAAATCCACTCTTATTCGCCTTCGCCAAATTTATCGTTGATCAGCGCCGCCACCGCGTCCATCGCCTCGGCCTCATCCGCGCCGGTCACTTCGATTTCCACCTTGGTGCCCTTGCCGGCCGCGAGCATCATCACGCCCATGATCGATTTCGCGTTCACACGCCGACCCGCTTTGGCGATGAATACTTCGCTGGTGAATTGTCCGGCCGTCTGCGTGAGTTTCGCTGAGGCGCGCGCATGCAAACCGAGTTTGTTGATGATTTCAATGTCGCGTTTCAACATGGGGAAAGTCCTGGGCCGCTCGGCATGCGTACGATGCCTTCGTTGGCACCGCCAAGCGCTTTTTCAATCAACGTTTCCATCGGCTGTTCCCGGTAAGACAGGGCTTTGATGAGCATCGGCAAATTGACACCAGCGACGCCTTGCACGCGGCCCGGCTCCAGCAATTTGCAGGCGATGTTGGAGGGCGTTGCGCCGAAAATATCGGTGAGGATCAACACGCCCTCGCCCTGATCGAGAAAACGTACCAGATCGCGCCCCTGCGGCAGAATCGCGTCGGGTTCGTCGTGAATGGTGACGCCCAGTTGACGCAAATACAGCGGGCGTTTGCCCATCACGTGACTTGCGCAGTGAATCAAACTTTCGCCCAGCGTGCCGTGGGCGACGATAAGTAAACCGATCATGTCCAGCGTCCAGAATGCGATACCGGCATTCTAGCCTGCGGCGCAGGCTGCCAAAAACTGCCGAACGCGCTTGATCGGCAAGAGTAAAATAGCGCATTGCGACATTCTCAATTTCAGAACGAAAAAAATGGCCGGCTTCACCCCGCAATCACCCCGCCCGACAGAACTCAAACTGCACCAGAAATCGCGGCAGCTCGAAGTCGCGTTCGACGACGGCAAAGAGTTCACGTTCAGTTGCGAATTTTTGCGCGTGCATTCGCCGTCAGCCGAAGTGCGCGGCCACGGCCCGGGACAGGAAGTGCTGCAAATTGGCAAGAAGAATGTCGATATCGCCGCGATCGAGCCGGTCGGCTCCTACGCGGTCAAGCT
This sequence comes from Betaproteobacteria bacterium, assembly GCA_031419255.1. Taxonomy (GTDB): domain Bacteria; phylum Pseudomonadota; class Gammaproteobacteria; order Burkholderiales; family Usitatibacteraceae; genus UKL13-2. Next base: position 10,963 of record JANOKK010000482.1, on the reverse strand, counting down.
GGTATTCTCCGATGGTCACGATACCGGCATATATTCGTGGGACTATTTCCACGATCTGGGCGTGAAGCACGATGACTACTGGAAAACTTATCTCGCGCGCATGGCAAACGCCGCGGCGTCGAGGGAATAGTTGCTGTCAACAGCACCCGCCATGCCCGCCGACATCCACGCCTTTTCGATAGTTATCGCGATGCCTTCAATCGCCTCGATGGTCGCGCCGTGTCCACGCATTACGACCAGCCGGCGATGATTGTCGACAGCGGCGGCAATAGCGTTTACGTCGATGCGGTGGCGCTCGATGCCAACAACCTCGCACTCTGCGCACACTATGGAAAAGACGCATTTGTGCGCACCGACTTTACCGAGCGCGCCTGCATGACGCTGGGCGATCAGTTCTGCGTGGTCGATCTCGCATGGCGAATCACGCGCAACGATCAATCGCCGGTGGAATTCAACACTGCCTACTCGCTTGCCAAGCGCGCGGGCCATTGGAAAGTCGCCGCCGTGACCGCCTACGAAGAACGCCGACCCGGAAATCACCCATGAACCCCACGCAGGAAATCCCTTCCGCCGGTGTTGGTGCGGCAAAGGCAAACCCCACCACCCACTTCGGCTTTCAGGATATTCGCGAAGCCGATAAATCGCAACGCGTCCGCGAGGTGTTCAAATCGGTAGCACCGTCGTATGATTTGATGAACGACCTGATGTCCGGCGGCATGCACCGCTTATGGAAAAGTTTCACGGTCGATCTCGCCAACGTTCGGCCTGGCGAAAAAGTGCTCGATGTCGCGTCCGGCTCAGGCGATCTGGCGCTCGCGTTCGCGAAGGCGACGGGACCGAAGGGCCAAGTTTGGCAAACCGATATCAATGAAGCGATGTTGAAAGTCGGGCGCGATCGACTGTTGAACTCGGGCTTGACCTTGCCGCTCGCGCAGTGCGACGCCGAGAAATTGCCGTTCGCCGATGAGTCGTTTAATTTGGTCAGTGTCGCCTTCGGCCTCAGAAATATGACGCATAAGGATCTAGCGCTCGCGGAAATGTCGCGCGTGCTAAAACCCGGCGGGCGCTTGCTGGTACTGGAGTTTTCGCAGGTTCACCATTCATTGCGCAAAGCCTACGACGCGTATTCGTTCAGCCTGTTGCCGTTGCTCGGCAAATTTATTGCCCGGGACGAAGCGAGTTATCGTTATCTCGCCGAATCGATTCGCATGCATCCGGATCAGGACACGCTGAAAACCATGATGGAGACGGCGGGGTTGTCTCGCGTCGAGTATTTCAATCTTACCGCCGGCGTGGTGGCGGTACATAAGGGAATCAAACTATGAAACGTGCGATTGTTTTGGCAGGGCTGGTTTCATTGTGTCTTGGCGTACCGGCTTTCGCGCAAAAGGCGCCACACCCCACGCCGAAGCCGGTGATCCTGAAACCCGGCAAGCCGCATGAGAAATGCGTGATGCTCAACACCGGCCAGGTTGTCGAATATCGCTTCGAGTCTTCCGCCAAGGTGAATTTCAATTTGCACTACAACAAGGGGGAATCCGTTTATTACCCCGTCAAGCTCGACCGCACCACCGGGGAAGCCGGCATGTATGAATCCCGTGCCCGCGAAAAACACTGCTTTACGTGGGAAAATCGCACCGATGCCGATGTAGAGCTGACATACTCCTACAAGCTCGGCAAGTAGCACGCGGCGAACGGGGATGGACATTCACGCTTTCGCCCCCATATCATTGCAATTCCATTGGCTGCAGCGCAATCATCTATGCACCGCTCCCGGATTTTCCGTCGTTCGTTCCTGAAAGTTGAGGTCAACATGAAATTCATCACCGCCAGCATCCTGATTGCCATCACGTCCACATTTCTCTTAGCCCCTGACGCCGACGCGCGTCCCTTGGGCGGCAAAAAGTCGGTCGGCATGAAGCGCGATTCCGCGCAGCAAAACACCGCCACGCCACCTTCCACGCCTGCCGCCCCGGCAAAGGCCGCAGCCCCTGCAGCCGCACCTGCTGCCGCCGCACCGGCAGCGTCCGGAATGAGCAAATGGCTCGGCCCGTTGGCGGGCCTCGCAGCGGGCGGATTGCTCGCATCGCTCTTTATGGGCGGCGGATTTGCCGGCCTCAAAATGTTCGACATCCTGTTGTTTGCGGGCCTCGCCTTTGGCGCATTCATGATTTGGCGAATGATGGCGCAACGCAAAGCGGCGGCCAACGCCAGCGCCGGCGGGAATGCGATGCAGTACTCGGGCAATGCTGGCTCGGGCTCGGGTTCAGGCAATACCACCGCGCCTTACGTCCCGTATTCAGCACCTGCATCTGCTGCATCGGGTGGCGTGGCGACACCAGAAATCGGCAGCCGCCTCGCCGATGGCAACGCCTCGAACGAAACGATTGAAGCTGCAACGATCGCACCGCGTATTCCCGCCGATTTCGAAGTCGAACCGTTCTTGCGCCAGGGCCGCATCGCCTTCACCCGCCTGCAAGCGGCCAACGACGCGCGCGATCTGAACGACATTCGCGATTTCACCACGCCTGAAATGTACGCCGAGCTCGCGATGCAGATCCAGGAACGCGGCGATGCACCGCAGCGCACGGAAATAATCACGATGAATGCGAATCTGCTCGAAGTCGTCACCGAAGCCGATCGCAAGCGGATGATCGCCAGCGTGCGCTTCACAGGCACCTTCCGCGATGGCAAAGATGCCCAGACCGAGTCGCTCGATGAAGTCTGGCATGTCACCAAAGACTTGGGCGATGCCAAATCAAGCTGGCTGCTCGCCGGTATTCAACAAGTCGAGTAACCCGACGCTGGCGGTGCCACCATGGGTGCTGCGCTTGATTTCGCGGTAGCCAAGTTGGCTAATCGCGTGCTGGCGGATTATCCGCTGGCGCGCGAAAAGCTCGCCGCACACGCCGGCAAAATTATCGACGCGCAGTTAGGCCCGCTCGATGGCCGGTTGCGCATCACCGCAAATGGCGGCGTCGAGATCGTTGGTCAAGGCGGCGACGAGTCACCCGACGCATCGTTTCACGTTTCACTTTCCCTGCTGCCACGACTGGCGCAAAAAGATGAATCCGCATTCCGGGAAGTGGTCTTCACCGGCGATAGCGAATTTGTCGCACTGCTGTCGATGATCGCGCGCGAAGTCGAGTGGGATATCGAAGAAGACCTGAGCAAATGGGTCGGCGACATCGCCGCGCACCGCATCGTCGGCACCGCCAGGCAGGCACGCGCATGGCAGCAAGACGCAAGCCTGCGCCTAACAGAAAATATCGCTGAATATCTCACCGAAGAAAAGCGCGCCTTCATGACATCGGTCGAGCTCGAATCATTTGCGCGCGACAACGAAACCTTGCGCGATGAGGTCGCGCGGCTTGAGGCGCGGCTGGACCGTATGTCGGCGTTGGCCAACGTAGCGTAATGCGGCGCGAATTGACAATATCCGTGTCCATTGCTTCAGCGGTTAAGGTTGTTCCAGCATGGCACCCCCAACCCTTCCACCGCGCAGGCGGGGGCCCAATTTATGCATCGCAAACAGGTTCTGCTTGGATCCCCGCCTACGCGGGGAAAGGGGGTGCGATGGACCGGTTTAATCGCTCGCTCGATGGTCTTCAATTTTTTATTGCTTGCCCCCAGTTCAATTCCGAAGACGGCCATTTGGCGGGCCTTTCGGGGCGTTTTCGGCCTGCAAGCCGCGCCAGTGCTAGAATTTCGCAGCTGGATACTTCTATTTACCCCAATTCAAGTCTCCCCGGACTTGTTCCGGGGGTAAGGCGGGGAATTCGCATCGCATGCGATACGCCCGCAGAACGCCAAGCCAATGCAGTGGCTTGGCCTAATTTTCATCGTAACTCAACAGGTTGCAAAAATTGGGTACCGGCATTCGCCGGTACGACATGGGTAAATAGAAGTACCCAGCTGCTACCTGAACATTACCCTGTTGTGTTCGCGCCGTGACTACACCCGCCGAAGATTCCGGGCCGCGTTCGTCGCCTTCATCGCCTTCGTCTCCCGAGAAAACGCCAGACACCATTCCGACCTGGCCGCGCCGCGTGTTGCGCAGCCTGCTGACCATTCCGCTCGCGCTGTGGATCTTTCTCGAGGAATGGGTCTGGGACGAAATGCTCGCCTTCATGGCGTGGCTGGGAAAGTTGCCGCCCATACGCTGGGCGGAGGCGCGGATTGCGCAATTGCCGCCCTATGCGGCACTCATTGCATTCGTGATTCCCGGCGCAATATTACTGCCGTTCAAACTCATCGGAGTGTGGTTGATCGCACACGGTCATGGCGCGTACGGTGTCGGTGTTTTTATGATTGCAAAGATCATTGGCACTGCGTTTCTTGCGCGCATTTTTTCGCTGACCAAACCCGCATTGCTCACCATCGGCTGGTTCAACCGCGCCTACCATGCCATCACCGGCTGGAAAGACCGGCTTTACGCCTACGTGCGCGCGCTTCCCGTCTATCAGCGCATTCGCGAGGTGGCGCGTGCGCTGAAACTTGCAGTCAAGGCTCGGTGGCGTGATATGTTTGGCGGTGCGGGATAGCGGTTTAGCTAGTGCGCCGTAATGATTCTCGAAGCGCAAGGATTCACCATGACTCGACTAACTTCACATTCCTCCGCTGCCAACGTAATGGCACGAATCGCCACTTGGTTCCTTGCCGCTTTTCTGTTGACTTCAGCGATTTCTGCACAGGCACTTTCCCTCACCGGCGTGCAATCGCGAAAAACCCATGCGCTCGCGACCGGCGAATTTGCGCTGAATATCGACACCAATCCCGCACCGGGAAAAGCAAGCGTCGAGCCGCGCGCTATCGGTTCGGGCCACATCATCGTCTTTCAATTCGATGGCCCGGTCGCTACCACGGGCACATTGACGGTCATTGACGAAGTTTTCGCCAGCGTGCCGGGTGCGACCGCCATCGTCTCCGCAACCGTGAACAGTGAAATCGTTGTTAGCTTCCCGATGCTCGGCGACAACAAGCGACTGCTGATCTCGTTGAACAATGTCAACGGAGTCGGGCTGAATGTTTCCGCCACCGTCGGGTTCCAGATCGGCGACACCAATCATTCCGGCACAGTGACCGCGCAAGATGTCAGCAGCGTAAAAGTGCGTGCCGGGCAATCGGCGGGTAACGCAACGTTTCAGTATGACTTGAACACTTCCGGTATCGTCACCGCGGCCGATATTTCTGCGGTTAAGTCGCGTTCCGGCGGAGCGATCTTGCCGCCATTTAACTTACCGCCGACGGCGAACGCGGGTGGCAATCAGATCATCGCCATTCCCGCCATCGCGAATCTCGCCGGCATCGCGAACGATGACGGTTTGCCGAATCCGCCAGGTGCGCTATCGTTGTTATGGACGCGCTTTAGCGGCCCGGCGACGGTCGCGTTTGGTACGGCGACAGCGGCGAACACCACCGCGAGTTTCACGACCGCGGGCATGTATGTGCTGCGATTCACCGCCAATGACAGCCATCGAAGTGCGAGTTCGGATGTGACGATTACCGTGAATACGGGGCCGGCGACGACGTTGACCGTATCAGGAATCACCAGTCCGCGCATTGCTGGCAGCGCCGGAACCGTCACCGTCACGGCGCGCGATGCGGGCGGCAATATCGCCACCGGTTATGTCGGCACCGTTCATTTCACCAGCAGCGATTCGATTGCCACGTTGCCTGCCGATTACACATTTTCCGCTGGCGATGTTGGCGTGCATACGTTTCCGATGACATTGAATACGGTCGGCACGCGCAGCGTGACCGTCACCGACACGATCAGCGCCGGCATCACCGGAACGCAAGTGGGCATCGTCGTCAACTCGGCGGTGCTGCCGGGATTGTTTGAAAAATTGCATGGCTGGAACAAGGATGTTTCGGCGTTTCCGGTTTCGCCGCGATCAGCAGCGATCATCAATGCGCTTGCGACACCGGTCGCAAATGGTGGCTTGGGCGGATGGGGCAACGCCAACAAATTGCAAATCGATTTTTCCATTGCCGTGTTGAATGCCGATAGCACCACGCCGCGCCGCACCATCACGGCGGCACCGGGCTATTGCTATGGCCCATTCTCGCCCGATTGCGACCCGGTGCCTTTCCAAATGCCTATTCCCGTCAATGGCAACACCGAAGGTAGCGTGAACAACTATACCTGCGCATCGCCCGGTGATGACTGCCACGTGCTAGTCGTCGAGCGTTCCGAGAAAAAACTCTATGAGCTTTATCAGGCAAACGGCACGGCGGGCAGTTTTCAGGCATTTGGTGCCTTTGTATGGGACCTCACCAAGCAATATGGCGTTGAATTGCGCGGTGAGCAATGCACCTCTGCCGACGCGGCGGGCCTACCGATGGCAGCACTGATTCCGACCGCCGATGAGGTTGCGGCGGGTGAAGTGCCGCACGCATTGCGCTTCATCCTCCCCAATGCGAGCATGAAAGCGTTGGTCTACGTCCATCCTGCAACGCACGCAGGCGGCCCTTCCAGCAACAACCTGGATGCACCTCCCTACGGCGTGCGATTGCGTTTAAAGTCAACCGTCGATGAGACGCCATTCACCGTTGGCGAGAGAGTGATATTGCGGGCGATGAAGAAATACGGAATGATACTTTCCGACGGTGGCAACATCGCGCTCACGTTTGCCGATGACCGGCTCTCGACAGCAAAATGGGCGGACACCAATGTCAGGATCACCGCCCAGTCATTTCTTGGCAGGCCCACGGCGATGCCGCCGGTTCCAAAAATTACGGTTGACCAATTCGATGTCGTCGATCTCGGCCCCGAAATACCGCTCACCTACGACTGCGTACGCGCGCTCTGATCGCAACGCGCCCCACACGCAAATCAGCGCCCACGCGGGCGCGGCTGCGGTGCCATCGGCGGCACATCGGGATTGTCGATCAGGCGCAGGAATTTGAATCCGGCCAATAGCTGGCCGGGATTGCCGGCGGCGGCATTGCGGGCCTCGCGCTCCTCGGCGCGCGCGATAAACGCGTCGAAGGTTTCTTCGCGCACGGCCGGCTCGGCCGAATGCAAAATGTGCCGCGCGCCGTTCGGCCCGATCACCACCAGCCCCACGTGCGACACCCAATGGCCGCCATTGCGCGTAGAGACGATATTGACCAGATCGCCCTGCCGCAATTGACCGGCAATTTCCGCGACGAGGTTTTTAGCGAGAAACGTCTCGGTCGTTTTTTCTATTGGAATCGGTTGTTCCAATTGATAACGCGTCTTGAAAAAGCGCGCGCGATCGACGGTGAGTGCATACGTCAATGTGCGCTCACCCCCAAGCTCGGTGGTGATATCACGCACCAGCCATTGGTTCGCGCGGTTCCAATCCGTTTCCGTGTAGTGGTTGCGGGTGGTGACGCCGATCACGCCGTCGCGGTAGCGGATGCGCTGCAACATCCAGAAAAATTCCGGCCACGATTGCGACATTGCCATCGCGTAGGTGTGTTCGGCAAACACCACGCAATCGCTTTTTTCAAGATTGAACAGCGGCTGTGCGTCGACAGTCTCGAACGGAAATTCGCCGAGCAAATAAATTTCATAAGGCTGGCCAATATTTTTCCGCGCGAGGTGCGCGACACGTTCGCGCAAGTCCGGCTCAAACTCCCTCAAATACGCCAGATAGCGCCCGACATCCTCGGGCGACATGCGAAACAGCGGCGTTGCAAGATGGCGCGCAAGCTCTTTCACTTCGACACCTGCGCGGGCGGCGGCGTCGCGTTGCGCGGCGGTTGGCTCGATGATGATTTCCGTGGCGGGCAGCGGTACTGGGACGCGCACCTGCGCGCACGAGGCGAGCAATAGCATTGCCAACAACATGGCAACCACGTTTTTCTGCAGCGATGTGCGTTTGGCGTTCGCCATTTTCGATTGCGCGTCAGTGGCTAGCGGGAATAGGTACAAGAGAGTCATTTTGTCGGGATGATTCGCGATGCGTTCGCTGAGGTCTGATTGGCGAAAGCCTAACACGGTCAAGGTGCGTCTTCATTCAACGAGTTTGTGCGCCCGGTGGCATGCAAATTTGAACCGGTCAACCTGGGTGGAGCGAAGGTTCTCTCGATAGCAAGATCCTTCGCGGTGCTCAGGATGACAGTACATTGTTGAATGTGGAATTGGAATTACTGATCCATCTGTGCGTGGCAATTGTGGAGGCTCACGCCTGATACAGCGCCGCCGTCGCCAGAAGCGATTTCTGCATGCGCTTTCGCAATGCCAACGGTGCCAGCACCTCCACCTCCGCGCCGATGCTCAGCAACTGATGCGCCGCGTGCTCGATGGATTCGATCGGAATCGTGACGCGCGTCCAATGTTTTCCACTTGCCTCCGGCACGCCGCTTTTCAACGCGGCCTCATTCACCGCCGCGCTCAGTTCCCTTAAAAATTTCATCCCGCGCTGACTCACGCGCACGGTCGCCGTACCGGTATAAATTTCCGCTTCGAAACGTTGTGTGGAGGCCAGCCAATACGCGGCAAGCTGGAATTTTTTCGGATATTTGAAACCGCCTTCGCGCACCGATAGTGTCAGGATATTGGCGAGGCGATAGGTGCGCGCGTCTTTGTCTTTATCGGCCAATGCCGCCATGTACCAGGAGCCGGCCTTCAGCACCAGGCCCAACGGTTTGACGATACGATTACGCGTACCGTTCCAGCTTTCGTATTCGATGGCAAGAATGCGTTGATGCCAAACCGCGTTCGCGACCACCTGCAAATGTTTGGGTGGGCTCGCGGCGCGATACCACTCGACCGGATCGATATGCAATCGCGCGTTAACCCGCGCGGCATCCTCACGCAGGGCCACCGGCAATGAGGCCAGCATTTTGAGCCGCGCCGAGGTCGACGCGCAGCCGAGACCCAATTCGGTCGCGGCCTTCGGCAAGCCCGACAGGAACAGCGCGCGCGCTTCCGGCTCGGTCAGGCCGGTGAGTTGCGTACTCCAGCCTTCTCGCAATTGAAACCCACCTTCGCGCCCGCGATCGGACCATACCGGCACACCCGCCGCCGAGAGTTGATCGATATCGCGCAGCACGGTGCGGGTTGACACCTCCAGCTCGGCCGCCAACGCGGACGCACTCACGCGCCCACGGGTCTGCAACAGCATCAGGATCGATAGGAGACGGCTTGCGCGCATTTTTTTGATCGTATCAGGAATATATGACATCGGTTGTCATATATGGGTAGCTACGCTGTGGCATCAATGACCGTAAGGGAAACGCCATGTTGAATCCACCTCGCACTGCCCACGCGTTCAGCCTTCGCGCGCGAAGGCTCGCCGCAATCTTTTTCACAGGAGTACTTTCCACCATGTCCGCCAATCCTGCTTGTGCCGATACGACACCGGGCGCGCTGCCCAGCGATGCCGAAGGCTTCTACTTTCTCGACGGCCAATGGCGTGTCCATAACCGTAAGCTGAAGAATCCTTCAGGCGGAAAGGAGGAATGGATCGAGTTCGAGGCGAAGGCGAAATTTTTCACGTTGCTGGATGGATTGGTGAGCGTCGAAGAATTGCGCGATGCAAGGGTCGGGCCATTCGGCAGCGCCGTGCGCACCTTCGACCGCCAAAAGCGCACCTGGTCGGACGCGTGGATTTCTGCGCGCAATGGCGTCCTGAACGAACCGGTGCATGGCCGTTTCGAGGGAAATGTCGGCGTGTGGGATTCGCCGGCTATGGTTGACGGAAAACCGATCATTGTTCGTGGACTTTGGAAGCGCGTAACCAAGGACGAAGTGATCTGGGAACAAGCCACATCGAAAGATAATGGCAAGACTTGGGACGTGAACTGGAAAATGCGATTTGAGCGTGTGATCGAGAATGCGAAAAGTGCCCAATGATCAATGCCGCGCAGTCTGGTGCCGCCAATTTTGATTTCCTGATCGGCCACTGGCGGGTCGCGCATCGACGGCTCAAAGAGCGGCTGGCAGGCTGCACCGAGTGGGTTGAATTCAGCGGCACCATGACGACACGAAAAATTCTCGGTGGACTCGGCAACATGGATGACTGCACGCTTGATCTTCCCGAAGGCGCGTATTGCGCGGCAGCGCTCCGCGCCTTTGACACCGAGAAAAAAAATTGGTCGATCTGGTGGCTCGATGGCCGCCATCCCGGCACGATCGATGCACCGATGGACGGGCGATTCGAGAACGGTGTTGGGGCGTTCTACGCCGACGAAAGTTTCGCAGGCCGACCGATTCGCGTGCGTTTCATGTGGACGATGCCGAAGGTCGATGGGCCTCGATGGGAGCAAGCGTTCTCAGTCGATGGCGGCGTCACGTGGGAGACAAATTGGGTGATGGATTTTGCGCGGGCATAGATTGCGCGGGTCGATGACTTCACGCAAAGGGAAGCTCTGATCAAGCCTAATTTTAGTGAGGTTCGACAAGCCCCCTCTGCATCATGCTCTGGTGCTCGACAGCGTCGCGCATGCGCGAATATCCGCCGATTTATGCGCCGATATGTGCGCTGTGAAAAGGCGACGTACGAGCAAAAAAATTAAGGTGTCATCTTGGAATGGCACTTACTTAAGAATTTTGGATGTCCGGAAAAGGAAATTTGTGCGTCAAAAGGGATCAATAAACAGTGTCTCCCCGGCGCAGGCCGGGGCCCAATTTAAATTTCGCGGCGTCATGCAAGAAACTTGGCGGGGAGACAGCTTATGTAATTACCTTTCGTGTCATCTTGTGAAAATCAACGTGTCATCCTGAGCAACGCGAAGGATTTCGTTCATGCAACGAGATCCTTCGCGTTGCTCAGGATGACATTATTGTTGAATCACCAAAACCAATTCGAGCGCTCGCCGCACACGCGAGAATGACACTCTACTGCACTAGTGTCCCAACGTTCAGAACAGATTTCCCTGATTTGGGGAAACGCCCTGTTGATCTGGTTCGAAGGCGGGTTTGAGCAGGGCGGGAATCGGTGTCGTTTCGAACATATTCAGGTTCAGCACGCGCAAGATTTCGTGC
>JANOKK010000481.1:0-3392 GCA_031419255.1 Betaproteobacteria bacterium | reverse complement strand
TCACCGCGACGATGAACATCGGTTGCGCGGCGATTTCCTTCATCGGTCGCGGTGCTGCAGCGGCGCGATCCGTTGCGGCTTCCGGAATCGCCAACTGCGAAACCACCAACATTGTCAATAACGAAAATACAATCAGTGACGCATATGAAGCGATGAATTCCGGCGACGCGGCACCGCGCGTGTAAGTCGATAGCGCAGGCCCGATCAAGCCGCCGGCAAGGCCACCCGCAACCACCAGTGAAATTGCTTTCGCGCGAAATTCCGGCGCGGCGCTGTCAGCGGCCGCGAATCGATAGTACTGGCCAAATGCGCCGTAAATGCCGAGCACAAAGGTACCGAAACACAGCAAAGGGAAATTACCGAGCCACATCGCGAGTGTGGCGAGCATCGCACCGATCACGCCACACAGCGAGCCGACCTGAAAGCCCGCGCGCCGGCCGATTTTCTGCATCAACAGCGACGCCGGTACCGTGGCGATTGCGGAACCGATAATTTGCGCACTCACCGGTAGCGTCGCCATTATTTTCGATGGCGCCAGCACATAGCCGGCCAAGCCATTGATGGCGATCAGCGTGACGTTGTTGGTGAACAGCAACGCCTGACAGGTGGACAGGAGCGCAATGTTGCGGTGGGTGGGAGTCATGATGAGCCGTTTCGGTCGCGGAGTGACATTGTGCCTGTTGGCGACGCGGATGACGAAGTGTTGTAACGCGTTGCCGAAAGTACATGGTTTCGCATAAGGCGCATCTTATTGTCATTCCGTCACCGTTCGCCCTGAGGTATCGAAGGGCCATTGCACATACAGTCCTTCGATACCTCAGGGCGACTGCGGGAGCGAAGCGGTCAATTTTTGCGATCCTGTCTGCCCGCTACTTGCACCGACCGCAACATACCCGCCATCGCATCGCAATTCCGGCGCGGACGCTTGCTGCCGGCGGGCGACGCGACGCACTTGAATCGCCCGGCGGACGGCATGGGCATGAATGGCGGCGTGCATGATCCTGGAAACGGCAGTTGGACGGGTGAGTGTGCATTTTGCGGGCTTCCTGGCAAGGCCTCATTTGGCAATAGCGACGACGCAGGCTTCACCCTGCTAGGAGGAACAACGCTGGCAGGGAGCCTGCAAAATGTGCAATCGCACCCGTAGCGTTCTCACCCATTGGGTGACGCCTGCTGGGAGCGAAAACCTAGCACTGACGCGGCGTTCCACGGGATCGATAGCGGTCAACTGCCATTTCCAGGATGATGCATTCAGCTTGGCCGAAAGGCTCGCGCGCGCATGCGCCAACGCGATCTCGTTAAGCGGCGCGAAATTGCGGAAGCATGCCGCAGTCACGATCAACATATGGTCGCATGCTCCGGCACAATGCACGCCACAACGACCAGCAAGACTCGCGTGAAACGTCTATGATGGCGGCGTCGCATCGACAGCACGCGCCAATTTCCAACCCCCATCGGAGGATCAATGAAGTCCGCAAAAACACTGTTTCTCGCACTGCTCTTCGCCAGCACTTCCGCCTTTGCATTTCACTGTCCCCAGGACATGAAAAAAATCGACGAGGCACTCGCCAAGAAGCCAAAGCTGACCGAAGTGCAAATGACTGAAGTTAAAAAACTGCGCGCCGACGGCGAAGCGCAACACAAATCCGGCAAGCATCAGGATTCGGTGGATACGCTTGCCAAGGCGATGAAGATTCTCGGCATCTAATAGCCACTGCATGTCCGTATGAAAACGCCGCGCGTGATCGCGGCGTTTTTTTTGGACGCATCATTTTTCATTGCGAGACGTCTCGCTTAACCTCAACCGTCGCCTTGACCGTGAGCGGTACGCCATTTCGCAGCGAGTTGACACCGATCACTGAACGCGCGTGCATTCCGGATGCGCCAAAAACAGCCACCAGCAAATCGGAGGCCCCGTCCAGAACTTGCGCGTGTTCCTCAAACTCAGGTATGCAATTGATGGAGCCATGTAGCTCGACCACTCGCTCGATTCTGTCGAGAGAACCAAGCGCTTTTTTCATCGCAGCAATCAGATCAGTGCACGCCGAGCGTGCCAATGCATAGCCTTGTTCGGTCGAATACTCACGCCCCAGGCGACCCTTTGGCGACTTGCCGTCAATGGGCAATGGGGCTTTTCCGGAGAGGAAAAGCAGATTGCCTGACTGAACCGCAACCGCATAGTTGCCGGCGGGCGCGCTACCGGTTGGGAGTTCGAGACCGAGATCTTTGATTCGCTGCTCTGCATTCATTTGTATCGCCGCTCCTCTTGGTAGGTGTGACATTTATTGTTCAAGTTGAGGTGTAGTAGCAGGCATGCAAACGGCGGCGGCTTTTAACGACTGGTTGAATTTTAGTTTCTGAACGAATCTCGGCAAGTGCGGATCGGTACGACCATACGGTACAACTAAGAAATGAAACCAGCGCACATCATTGAATTCTTCAGTGTCGTACCGTAGCGCGTGGCCCGGTTTCGCGCGAACCACATACCAAAGGGATACATCTGTGTGCCCGGCAGTCAGGCCCACGGTTTCGGTTATCGTGATCATCAAAGGAGGGCCAATCTCGTGTGGTGCCTTGAATCCGAGCTCCTCGAATAACTCGCGTGCGACTGCATCCCGCGGATGTTCACCTGGTTCAACGTGCCCGCCGGAGGGCAGCCAGAGTTGCGCATTTTTGTGATCCCCAAGAAGAATGTTTTCACCATCCACGACGGCGAAATACGACACGAGGTGTTTCGGCGGAGTGGCTGGCTTCGCGAGGCGACACAACTCGGCACCTGACTCAATCCACGCGAGCGCATCCTCACGATGCAAGGCCTCGATATCATCGAGGGGCACGATGCTTTCAATCTCGGCATAAATCTGCTGGCGCACGACGTCCGGGCTAAAAAGGCACTGTGCTGTTGCGGCGTCCCGCGAGCAAAGGGAGTGACGCTGATTGACGTGTCGGTCGCAGATTCGTGCTGAGGCCGACTGCCTTGGTCATTGGCCTGCAGGCGGTTGCCAAAGTTCTACCTTGTTTCCTTCCGGATCGATGACCCAGGCAAATTTCCCGTACTCGGAATCGTCGACCTTCTCAAGAACGTTGCAGCCTTCTTCGCGCAATACTTTGACCAATGCGTGGAGATCTTCCACCCGATAATTGACCATGAATGTTGCCGTGCTGGGCGCAAATTGGTCACCTTGCGCCGAACCAATGGACCAGATGGTTGTTCCGGCGACCGGCTTACCGTCACCGTCGGCCCAGGTGAACTGATCCTGTAAGCTTTTCGTTGAGTACTTAACGAGAGCAAAAAAGATGAAACCAGGCAAGAAGAATAACGTACTTGAAGGCATCAAGAAAGAGCAACTCAAGCGGCGCGTGTTCACGCTCGAATACAAAGCCGAGGTCGT
>JANOKK010000480.1:0-1978 GCA_031419255.1 Betaproteobacteria bacterium | reverse complement strand
CGCGCGTTGTATCGTACAAGCTGGAGTGGTGATCGGCGCCGATGGATTTGGCTTCGCGCCGGATTTTTCGGCCGAAGGCGGGGGCTGGGTAAAGATCCCGCAAACCGGTCGCGTGCTGATTGGTGATGATTGCGAAATCGGTGCCAACACCACCATTGATCGCGGCGCAATCGACGATACCGTCATCGGCAACGATGTCAAACTCGATAACCAGATTCAAATTGGTCACAACTGCACCATCGGCGATCACACCATCATCTCCGGTTGCGTCGGCATCGCCGGTAGTGCCAGGATCGGGCGGCGCGTGATGATTGGCGGTGCGGCGGGCATACTCGGGCATCTGGAGATTTGCGATGGCGCGGTGATTTCGGCGATGTCGCTGGTCACCAAATCGATCACCGAGCCCGGCACCTACACATCATCAATGCCGCTGATGAAACATGCGGATTGGCTCAAAAACGCCGCGCATTTGCGCAGGCTCGATGCGATGTCCGATGCGATCAAAAAAAATGGAGGCTCTTGATGAGCGCAATCGTTCCCCCCGAAACTTCAGCATCGCCATCGGCGCTGGGCGGCATGGACATCGCCGAGATCATGAAATATCTTTCGCACCGCTACCCGTTCTTGCTGGTTGATCGGGTGCTTGAACTCGAGCCGATGAAACGCATCAAGGCGCTCAAGAACGTGACCATCAACGAGCCGTTTTTTCCGGGCCACTTCCCGCACCACCCGGTGATGCCCGGTGTGCTGGTGATCGAGGCGCTGGCGCAGGCATCGGGGCTGTTGTCGCTCAAATCGGCGGGACAGGAGCGCGACGGCAAATCGGTTTTCTACTTTGTCGGCATCGACGGCGCGCGTTTTAAACGGCCGATCGTGCCGGGCGACAGCGTGATACTCGAGTCCGAATTGCTGTTGGAGCGACGCGGCCTCGTTCGCTATGGCGTCAAGGCGAGTGTCGAAGGCAAGCTTGCCTGCGAAGCGACGCTGCTTTGCACCCAGCGCACGCTCGCATAAAACGATGGGCATCCATTCCACCGCGATCATCGATCCGCGCGCGACGCTGGGCACGAATGTGTCGGTGGGCGCATACACTGTTATCGACGGCGAGGTGGAAATCGGGGACAACACCAGCATCGGCCATCACAATGTCATCACCGGGCACACGCGGATTGGTCGGGACAATCGTATTTTTCATTTCACCTCGATCGGCGAAGCCAATCAGGATAAAAAATATAAAGGTGAACCGACACGCCTCGTCATTGGTGATCGCAACACCATCCGCGAGTATTGCAGCCTCAATCGTGGCACCACGCAGGATCATGGCGTGACCACCATCGGCGACGATAATTGGTTGATGGCCTATGTACACGTCGCGCACGATTGTATGATCGGCAATCAAACGACCATGGCCAATTGCACGCAACTGGGCGGGCATGTGCAGGTAGGCGATTGGGCGACGTTGGGCGGCTTCACCGGCGTGCATCAGTATGTAAAGATCGGCGCGCATGTGATGTGCGGTGTATCGAGCGTGGTGCTGATGGATATTCCGCCGTATGTGACGGTGGCCGGCAATCCACTTGCGCCGGCAGGTGTCAACAGTGTGGGCCTGAAACGCCGCGATTTTTCCGACGCCGATATCGCCACGATCAAGCGTGCGTACAAGACCTTGTACCGATCCGGGCTGACCTTTGCAGAAGCGGGAAAACAACTCGCGGCAGAAGCCGCAAGCGCGCCGGCGCTGAAAATACTCGTCGATTTCCTCGCCGACTCGACGCGCGGCATTGTCCGCTGAAAACCATCGCATGAAGATTGGCATTGTGGCCGGCGAGGCCTCGGGCGATGTGCTTGGTGCACTGTTGATCAAGGCATTGCGCACTGAATATCCGCAACTTGAATTCGTCGGCATTGCCGGACCAAAAATGCAATCGGCGGGCGCGACCTCGTGGTATTCGATGGAAAAACTCGCCGTGCGCGGCTA
>JANOKK010000479.1:0-1796 GCA_031419255.1 Betaproteobacteria bacterium | reverse complement strand
GACGCGACAACTTCAGCATTGCTCGAATACCCGGCAGCACATTGTCAAGTATTATCGGCTGCGCCGTGGCCGTTGGATGCACACGGTCGGGTTGAAAATAGTCGAACTTATCGGCGAATCCCTCCAGCAAAAAGGGTGGGGTGGGTAGTCGATTGGCTTTGGCCAAATCAAAGTAGAGTTCACGAAATTGTCGCGCGTAGTCGATGCCGTAATTGGGTGGAATTTGTATGCCAATCAGCAGTACTTTGGCTTTTTTTGCGATGCTCGCGTCAATAATTGCCTGGAGGCTTTTGCGAGTATCGATGATTGGCAGTCCGCGCAAACCATCATTTGCACCCAGCGCCAAAACGACAACATCCGGCTTGATTCGTTCAAGATCCGTCTTGATGCGACTTTGCCCGCCGCGCGAAGTTTCGCCGCTAACGCTCGAATTGATTATCGTGACACCCTCGGCTTTGAGCTTGATTTGCAGCAAATTCACCCAACCCTCTTTAGGATCGATGCCGTACGCTGCCGAAAGGCTGTCTCCATAGATCATCACGCGTTGAGTTTGACTGCCGCCGATGGCGCGAACTGGTGTTGACAATGTGGGCGCAAAAGCCAATGCCAATATCGTGCCAAGTACGCGTCGCCTGCTATGCTGATTCATCATTCAGGAGGCACTCTCGAATGTGTGGAGTCGCTTGTCTTGTCGAGTAAATTTCATTTTGTACCTTCGTTACCTTCGTTCATCGCATTATCGCCGCGCCGTCGTTTCCACGCTGACACTATTCAGACTTGGATTCGCGTTCATCATTCACTCTTGCGTCACTAAAAATAAATGATCGATTCATCCAAACTAGCCAAAACAGCCTCGCATGCGACTGCGGAAATGATCCGCGTCGCCAATCTCAGCAAACGCGTCATGACGACGGACGGCGAGTTGATTATTGTCAACAACGCAGATTTTAGCGTCGCCGCCGGCGAGGCAGTTGCGGTCGTAGGCGCTTCGGGTTCGGGCAAATCAACGTTGCTGGGGCTGATGGCAGGATTGGATACCCCGAGCAGCGGCAAGGTGTTCATCGACGACATCGATATTTTTACCCTTGATGAAGATGGCCGCGCCAATCTACGCGGCCGTATGGTTGGATTCGTTTTTCAATCGTTTCATTTGTTGCCGGCGCTGACGGCACTGGAAAATGTCGCGTTGCCGCTTGAGTTGAGCGGTGCCCGCGATGCGATGGCGCGTGCACGCGAAATATTGGAACGAGTGGGGCTCGGCGAGCGCCAAAAACACTACCCGAAGCAGTTGTCCGGTGGCGAGCAGCAGCGCGTCGCGATTGCGCGCGCGTTTGTGTCAGCGCCAAGACTTATGTTTGCCGATGAACCGACAGGTAATCTTGACGCGCGTACCGGGCGGGCGATGATCGATTTGTTGTTTGAACTTAATCGCGAGCATGGAACGACATTGATTCTTGTCACGCACGATCTGGCGCTCGCAGGCAGGTGCGGTCGGCGCTTGACCATTGATGCGGGTGTGATCAGCACCGAAGAACATCAACAAGAAATGGCGATGTGATGAATCGATTTGCGATGGCGCTAAGAATGTTGCGCCGTAACAGTCGTTCCGGAGAGGCGCGCGTGTTGTTGCTGGCGCTGTTCATTGCGGTGATGAGTGTCAGCACGGTCGCGTTTTTCGCCGATCGTGTCGAATTGGCGTTGAACCAGCACGCGAACGAGTTGATCGCCGCCGATGTGGTGGTGATTGCCGATAAACCTGTGTCGGCTCGCTTTCGCGAAACCGCCGAGCGGCTCAA
>JANOKK010000478.1:0-1977 GCA_031419255.1 Betaproteobacteria bacterium | reverse complement strand
TGATCGCCACCGATGGCGGCCTGCTGCCGGCACCTGTGATGGTCAACAACGTGTTGCTCGCCCCCGGCGAGCGCGTCGAAATTCTGCTCGACCTGCGCGGCGAGGCGGGGCAAAGCGTGCGGCTGGTCAGCGCGGCATTCGCGGCGATGGGTTCCAGTTTGATGGGTGGCATGATGGGAAACGCCTTCCCGCAAGGCGCTGCATTTGACCTGGTGAATTTCGCCGTGTCCGGCACGCCTTCGGCGAATCCCGGTAGCGTGCCGGCGGCGTTCGAGCCGATTACACGTTACGTACCATCGACGTCGGCACCTACTAGAGTATTCGATCTTTCCCAGGCCGACCGCATGATGGGCATGATCGGTGCGTCACATCGCATCAACAACGTCACTTACGACGGCGCGCGTGTTGATTTCACAGTGCCTCTCGGCACGCTGGAACGCTGGCGCTTCATCAATCGCGGGATGGAACCGCACCCGATGCATGTGCATGGCACGCAGTTTCAGGTGGTATCGCGCAACGGCAGCGAGGCCTTGAGACTGGTCACCGATCTCGGCTGGAAAGATACGGTTCTGGTACGCCCGTTCGAGACGGTCGAAATCGCGCTTAGGTTCAACGTCGCTGCAAATTATGTACTTCATTGTCACAATCTTGAACACGAGGATAGTGGCATGATGCTGAACTTCGATGTCGTGTGACAACGTTGAGGCCGCTTCATGCGGCGACCGCAGCGTCGACTTTTTCGATCGGCCATTCCAGCGGCAGGTTTCCGAAGGCGAAACGGCAATGGCGACTCAATGGGTTACTTCCCATAATTCGTTCATTGCATTTCTTGATTATTCGTTCCGTCATCCTGAGCGACGCGAAGGATCTTGTCATGATGAGATCCTTCGCGTCGCTCAGGAAGACACGACACTTTTGAAATGGAAGTGAAGTTATTTCCGTGCGCGAGGGAATCCATCTGTATCGCAACTTGCGGATACACATCGAAAAATGGATTCCGCGTCGACCAAAAGAAATCCCCTTTCGGCACCCGGGGACGACAAATTCGTGAGGTCAATTGCGGTTTTAATTCATAAACCCCGCCACTGGCGCGCCTTTCCCGGCATAAAGGGTCGTAGACCCGCACCAATCCTCGTGTTTCGTTCCCGGGTACTTCTAAAAACCGCTGTCATACCGGCGAAGGCCGGTATCCAAGTTTCGTAAACCATTGATATGCGAAAAAGATTGGGCCCCGGCCTTCGCCGGGGAGACAGAAATTTGGGGTAAATAGAAGTACCCTCCCGCAGCGCACAGTCTAATGCGGATGACGGTGGTGAATATCCGGAAAATGCGCGTGGCTGTGCCGCTGCGTTGCATGGTGGTGCGCGTGTGCGTGCGATTGCGCGCCTGCCCACGGAAAATCATGTTCGTGTTGATGGTGTTTGTCGTGAACGTGTTCATGCGTGTGATCCATCGCCTGATGCAAATGATCGTGCCCGTGGTCTTCCGTCAGGTGCAGCCACACACCCAGCGCCATCAACGCGGCGGCAATCCAAAACGCCAGCGACGTGGTTTCGCCGAAAAAAATGATCGCCACCGCCGCACCGATAAATGGTGCCGTGGAAAAATACGCACCGGTGCGTGCCGTGCCCAAGCCCCGCAGTGCCAGCACGAATGACACCAGACTGATGCCGTAGCCACCGAGGCCGACCGCCATTGCCAGCAGCACTTTTTCTCCAACGGGCATTGAAGCGCCAAGCGCAAGTGCCAACGCGGTATTGAATCCCCCGGCGACCAATCCCTTCACGCTCGCAATCAACAGCGCATCGGACGCCGAGACTTTGCGCGTGAGATTGTTATCGATTGCCCAGCAAAGACAGGCCGCCGCCACCGCCAATGGACCCACCCAGCCGATGGAGGCATCGTTGCTGCCACCCCACGACAGCACCACACCGCCCGCCACAATGGCCGCCATTCCCAGCACGATGCGCCGGTCCG
>JANOKK010000477.1:0-1338 GCA_031419255.1 Betaproteobacteria bacterium | reverse complement strand
TGTCCGGTACGGGGGTCGGCAACATGGTCGGCGGCGGGCTCGCACTTAATGGTGCACTCTCACAGAAAGTTCACGGCAGTGCCGGGACGTTCAACGTTACGATCGACATATTCAAGTCAATCACCCAAGCGATCACCACCGAACCACGCAGCATCGGCAGCGGTCATGTGATCGTCTTCCAATTCAGCCAGCCGGTGACGCAACCGGGTACGGCCACGGCGGTGGATACGCTTGATGCGAATATCGGTAACGTCGCGAGCGTGAGTGCGCAAGGCAACAACGTGTTCGTCGCATTGACCGGCATCCCCGACAAGAGCCGCGTGAAAGTGACGCTCAGCAATGTGAATGGCGTCGCCGGAAGCTATCCGGTTTCACTCGGTTTTCTCGTGGGTGATGTCACCAATAATCGCGTGGTCAATGCGGGCGACATCGCCGCCATCAAAGCGCGCACCAATGCCACGCTCGGCAGTACCAATTTCCGCTTTGATGTGAATGCGAACGGCACGATAACGACGCAGGATGTGTCGATGGTGAAGGCGAGGGCAGGGGTTTCATTACCGTAGGGCGGATTTATCCGCCGATCGTTTCCCCTCACCCGTCGCTACACGCCGACAAAAGCAGTGCGGCGACCTTTCACACAAGCGAACGGGAAGATGGAAAAAGGCAAGCACTGGCGCGGCTCTCCAGACAAAAGTCTTCTGAAAGACCCGCCAGTTATGGTGTTTGCATGAATTGTGCGTGGGCGGATTCCAAATACCGCCAGCGACATTGGTAATATTTCGCATTGACGTGCGCGCGGGTATTGGCTAACTTGTGAAACGAGAGTCGCGCCCTTGCGCGGGCTTTCAGGACAAAATCTTGGGGCATCGAATGATGCAAAGATTCACCACTGCGATTCTGATTGTTTGGCTTCTTGCGACGGCGAGTGGAGAAACTTTGGCCGCGAATGGCAGCGCAGGTGGTTCTGCAACAACCTACACCCACACCGACCGCCTGATCGTGCGCATGAAGAACAATGCCGCGCCGCGCATCGCATCGACGGATGCAGAACGCGCGGAGGTTCGCGAGCGCCTTGCGCGCCGCCTGCAAACTCTCACACCCGAATCCCTCTCGCCGCTACGCACTTTGGGCGATAGCGCGCACGTGATGAAACTCAGCCGCCGCCTGCCGCTCGGTAACATCCAACGAATCGCCACCGCACTCGCACAAGATCCTGAGGTGCTCGATGTCGTTCCTGATCGCCTGTTCTTCCCGCAAGCCACGCCAACCGATCCGCAATTCGTGAATCAATGGAATCTGAGTCAGGCGAATGGCATCAACATGCCCGCCGCTTGGGAC
>JANOKK010000476.1:0-3971 GCA_031419255.1 Betaproteobacteria bacterium | reverse complement strand
GTGCCAACTTGATGGGTATCGGTGCGCTCCACCCATCCTACCAATTTGCGCCTCGGAGAACAGTTCACCATGCCCGTCACTGCCCTCAATCACTACAATTTGCGCGCGCCACAACCGCTACTCAACCAGATACGCGATTTCTATTGCGATGTCGTCGGTCTGGAAGAAGGCGAGCGGCCACCGTTCAACTTTTACGGATATTGGCTTTACGCAGGCAACGATCCCATTTTGCATCTGGTCGAATCGCGTGATGTCGAGAAACGCGGCGCCGGTGAATTTGGCACCTTCGATCACGTGGCGTTTACCTGTCACGGGCGGCGCGAAATGGAAGCGCAACTCCTCGCACGCGGGGTGGCGTTTCGCGTCGCCGAAGTACCGGGCGCAGGCCAGGTGCAATTCTTTCTGAAAGACCCGGCGGGAAACGGTGTCGAGCTGAATTTTGCGGGCGATGACGCATGAAATCGGCTGCAATGTCGAGACGTGTTTTCTCCATCAAGGCACTTTTTGGCGCTATGCTTGTCCTATGTTCATGAAATTCTTCCGCAATGCGGTGGTACTTTGGATGATCGCGTGGCTGCCGGCCTCGGGCGCGATGGCGGCGGTCATGCCGATTGCAGGAATGCTGGCGGGCGCAAATACGACGAGTGCATCCAGTCCAGCAATTGCGGCTGCCATGCTGCAGAATACGCTTTCAGACGCGGCAGTCATGCCATGTCATGGCAGCGTTGCTGAAGACGCAGCGGCAAACGCCGACTCGCGGTCTTCGGACACCTGCACCCATTGTGTACTTTGCCACTTGGCGGGTTCATTGATGTTGTCGAGCCTGCGGCTGATTCATGCAGATGCGCCATCGCACGATTTTTCGGCCGAGCCATTGTTGTCGCACGCATCCTTCGTCCCCGATCTGGCGTCACCGCCGCCTCGAAAACCCAGCGCTTGAATTGCGGGGAGTAGATCGTCCCTGCGGAAGTGTCACGCGCGTGTTGCGTGACAGGGCTTACCAATCGAGGTCACTATGAAAAAATTCTTTTCGACGAGCGTCGCCACGCTATCCATTGGGGTTGCTGCGGGAGCTACTTGGGCCGACGCCAGCAATGGTCCGATCGATGCGGCGGCACCGGTGCCTTCCGCAAATTACCAGTCGCCGTTCGCGGGATACCGCGCGCTTGGCGCGGATCAGGTAACGGCGTGGAAGGATGCGAACGATACGGTCAAAAACATCGGCGGCTGGCGGGCGTATGCCACGGAGGCGGCAAAAGCGGCCAAGGCGACCGCCGCAAAGTCCAAACCCGCCGTCGTGCCGCAGCAATTATCGCCATCGCCAGAATCTGCGGCACCCGCCAAGGTGCCCGCACCTCAGCACAAACATTGAGGTCGATATGACGAAACGTAAATGGAATGGTTCGGCGCAGTTCGTCTGCGGTGGGTTCGTGACACTGCTGCTGGCCGGTTGCGCAAGTTTATCCGTTGATGGTGGATTTACATCTGTCGCACAGCTCACAAAAGAAAAAACCGGTGCGGATGTGAAATGGGCGCGCAATGAGAGTGTGCGCGACAGCATCGCAACGCGTGTGACGGAATTGCTTGTTAAACCATTGACGGTCAGCGATGCGGTGCAAATTGCGCTGCTGAACAATCGCGGCCTGCAAGTGGATTTCGCCGAGCTCGGCATTGCGGAAGCGAGCATGGTGACGGCCAGTCGTTTGCCGAATCCGGGCGTAAGCTATATTCGCAACAAGCGCGGCGACGAGATCGAAATCGAGCGCGGCGTGCATTTCAATTTGATGCGCCTGCTGACATTGCCGCTCACGGCAAAAATGGAATCGGCGCGGTTTGAAGTGGCGCAAAGTGCGGCGGCGATGTCCGCCATTCGACTCTCGGGCGAAACACGCAATGCATACTTTCAGGCGGTCGCCGCCGAGGAGGGTGTGCGCTACGCGATGAAGGTTCGCGATGTCGCCGAAGCGAGCGCAGAACTCGCGCGGCGGATGGCGGGTGTCGGCAACTGGAGCCGTTTGCAGCAGGCGCGCGAGCAGGGCTTCTATGCCGACGCTGCGCTCAATTTCGCGCGCGCCGAGCAGGCGCGAGTGCGTTCGCGCGAAGCACTGACGCGGTTGTTGGGGCTGTGGGGAGGCGAGACGGCGTTTGCGTTGCCGGAACGCCTGCCCGATTTGCCAAAAGTCGCCGACGAGCGTCCGGACATTGAGCAACGCGCAATGACTTCAAGACTCGATGTGATGGGTGCCAAACGCAGCGCCGAGTCGCTCGCATCGAACCTCGGATTGAGCAAGGCAACGCGATTCATCAACGTGCTGGAAGCCCGTGTTACGCGCGAAACCTCCAACGAAGCGCCGACGCGCCGCGGCTATGAAATTTCCATTGAATTGCCGCTGTTCGATTGGGGCACCTCGCGCATCGCGCAGGCCGAAGCGTTGTATATGCAGGCCGTGAATCGCGCCGCCGAGACCGCCATCAACGCGCGTTCCGAAGTGCGCGAAAGCTATCACGGCTATCGCATTGCTTACGATATTGCCAAACACTACCG
Source organism: Betaproteobacteria bacterium (assembly GCA_031419255.1). Classification (GTDB taxonomy): domain Bacteria; phylum Pseudomonadota; class Gammaproteobacteria; order Burkholderiales; family Usitatibacteraceae; genus UKL13-2. Next base: position 1,426 of record JANOKK010000476.1, on the reverse strand, counting down.
CGACGAAGTGGTGCCGATTCGCAAACGCATCTCGGATGAAAATCTGCTGCGCTACAACGGCATGCTGATCGGCGTATTCGATTTGCTCGCCGATGCGCGTTCGCAGATTTCCAGCGTGAATGCGTATATCGAATCGCTGCGCAATTTCTGGTTGGCACAAAGCGATTTGCAAATGGCGATGATCGGCAAACCGACCGGTGCAATGGCGGGCGGTTCGCGCACAACAATGACGAGTGACGCAGGCGGGGGGCACTGATCATGGCAAACTCAAATGAAACTCGCCGGCATTTTTTTAAACAGCTTGGCATCGCCGGCGGTGCCGTGGCCGCTGCCTCGGTCAGTCGCGTGGCAATGGCCGCATTGCCCGAGCCGGTTATTCAAACCAAATCCGATACCATGCCGCCGCTGGTACCGAAAGATGGCCGTCCCTACAATCCGGTGGCGACATTAAACGGCTGGACACTGCCGTGGCGGATGAATCGCGGCGTGAAAGAATTTCATCTTGTTGCCGAACCGGTGGTGCGCGAAATTTCACCCGGCATGAAAGCGCATTTGTGGGGCTACAACGGCCAATCGCCGGGGCCGACGATAGAGGTCGTGGAGGGCGATCGCATCCGTATTTTTGTGACCAACAAATTGCCGGAACATACCAGCGTACATTGGCACGGACAGCGTTTGCCCAATGGCATGGATGGTGTGAGCGGTCTCACGCAGGTGCCGATCGAGCCGGGCAAAACATTCATCTACGAATTCATTGCGCGCCGACCGGGTACGTTCATGTATCACCCGCACGCGGATGAAATGACGCAAATGGCGATGGGCATGATGGGCTTTTGGGTGACGCATCCGAGAGGTGCGCATGCGTTGATCGACCCTGTTGATCGCGATTTCTGTTTCTTGTTGAACGCCTACGATATCGAGCCCGGCAGTGCCACGCCGAAGGTGAATACCATGCTGGATTTCAATTTATGGACATGGAACAGCCGCGCGTTTCCGGGTATCGATTCGCTCAACGTGCGCAAAAACGATCGCGTGCGCATTCGCATCGGCAATTTGACGATGACCAATCACCCGATTCATTTGCACGGACACGAGTTTGTCGTCAGCGGCACCGATGGTGGGCCAACGCCGAAAGGCTCGCGCTGGCCGGAGGTGACGACCGACATCGCTGTCGGGCAGATGCGGCAAATTGATTTCCTTGCCGACGAGGAAGGCGACTGGGCGTTTCACTGCCACAAATCGCATCACACGATGAACGCGATGGGTCATGACGTTCCCACCATGATCGGCGTCGATCACCGCGAGGTGGTATCAAAAATCACCTCGCTGATTCCGGACTACATGGTGATGGGCGAGCGCGGCATGGTCGATATGACGGAAATGGAAATGCAGATTCCGGATAACACACTGCCGATGATGACCGGCG
>JANOKK010000475.1:0-2589 GCA_031419255.1 Betaproteobacteria bacterium | reverse complement strand
GACCACATCGGTCGAAATCATTTGCCCGCCGCTCGGCAACGCCGCCATCAGCGGCTGCGCAAACAGCGAATACAGTACCGGCCAGGTCGGCCAGAAAAACGATGCGAAGAACAGCACGCCGAAGACGATCAGCACGCGCATCAGCCGATCGCGCAACTCGATCAGATGCGAAACAAAGGTCTCGTGGGTCGTCGCGCTCATGGCCGCACGCTCGATGGCTCGGCACGGAATTTCTGCGTGGTGCGGTTTGGTTCAATGCCGAAATCCAGCATGCCTTGATGCGTCGGCGCGCTCACAATTGGCGCGGTGTTGGCTGGTTTCTCGCGTAACGGCGGGTCGGCGGCGGGCGAAGTATCTTGAGCGGCCACCACCGGCGCGTCAGATAGCCCCTGCTCCTGCGCGGTGAGCAACTCGGTTTGGGTCATCGATGTTGCGGCTGAGTTCGCGGGTGTCGCCGCTTTCTCGAGGGATTCGCTCAAGGCGCGGGCTTCAGCCTCCATCGACGCCGTGTGCTGCTGCGCGCTCTGTTCAAATGCGCGCGCCGCTTCCTGGACTTCCTGCTTAACCTTGGAAAACTCGGACATCTCCATCTCGCGGTTGAGATCCGATTTGACGGTCGCGACATAGCGTTGCAGGCGACCGAACAAATGCCCTGCCGTGCGCGCAACTTTGGGTAACCGTTCAGGGCCAAGCACGACAAGTGCCACGACGCCGATGACGAGCAGCTCGGAAAAACCGATGTCAAACATGGGCGAGTGACTTCAAAGGCGTGACAATTGAGCGTGACAGGTGACGGATATGGCGTGACAGGTACCGCGTGACGAGAGACGGATGAGCCATGACAGGAACCAGAATGCGTGACACGCAGCCTGACGGGCCATTGTCACCCGTCACCCGTCACGCGGTATCTGTCACCGCCTTTAGCTCTTCTGTTTTTCCTTCACTTCGCCTTCAAAGGTGGTTCCCGTGACTTGATCCGGTTTCTTGGTTACATCACCGGTCTCGCCCTCGCCCTTCATGCCGTCTTTGAAACCCTTGACCGCGCCGCCCAAATCACCGCCCATGTTGCGCAATTTTTTGGTGCCGAAAATGACCAACACGATAACCAGTACGACCAGCCAGTGCCAAATGCTAAAGCTACCCATGATTCTCTCCTTGAATTTGCTCGATGCCGCCGTCCAGGTTCACGATTTGCATCGACCCACGCGGCCGGAAACTATTGGCTCAACATCACGTTGAGCGGCGCGGCACCCGGTTTGTTGCCGAACACATGTATGTGCAAATGATACACGTCCTGGCGCCCTAGGCGCCCGGTGTTGATTGCGGTACGGAAGCCATCGGTCAAGCCTTGTTGTTTGGCGAGCACGGGAGCCAGCGCCAACATTTTCCCCAGCAGCGCCGCGTCGCCGGGTTCGGCGTCGGCGAGGCTCGGAATATATTTCTTCGGGATGATCAGAAAATGCACGTCGGCGACCGGATGAATGTCGTGGAATGCCAGCACGTCGTCGTCTTCATAGACTTTTTTCGCGGGTATTTCGCCGCGAAGAATCTTGCCGAAAATGGTGTCATTGATCGTCATTGCGTCGCCCGTGTTTTCTTTTCATCCAGACCTGATGTCCCCTCGCGCCGTTCAAGTTCAGCCAATACGTCGGCGAGTGCGACATCCTTGGCGGCAAGCATGACCAGCGTATGAAAAATGAGGTCGGCCGCTTCGCGCGTCAGATGCGCGCGGTCGTCGCCTTTCGCCGCGAGGATCGCCTCGGTCGCTTCCTCGCCGACTTTTTTCAGCACCGCATCGAGTCCTTTAGCGTAAAGCGCGGACACGTAGGATGATGACGGCGCGGCGCGCTTGCGCTCGTGGAGCAGGGCTTCAAGACGGAAGAGAATTTCGCTGTTTTTCATTCTATGATGCTGATTTTCAAAAGGGCGAATTTCACCAAAAACTAGCCGGCGAATTTCCCGGGCGATGTTAGCACGGGCTCATGGCCCTCATGCACCACCCAGCGGCCATCCTCGAACAGGCGGTGAAAGCAACGTCTGCGCCCGGTATGACAGGCAATGCCGCCGACTTGTTCAATTTTCATCAAAATCGCGTCGCCATCGCAATCGAGACGAATTTCCTTCACCCGCTGGAAGTGGCCCGAGGTTTCGCCTTTTTTCCACAACGCCCGCCGCGAACGCGACCAGTAATGCGCTTCATTGGTTTCCAGCGTCAGGCTTAGCGACTCAGGACTCATCCACGCGAGCATCAACACTTCAAGCGACGACGCATCTTGCGCAATCGCCGCCGCCAGACCGTGCTCGTTCCATTTGACTTGCTCGAGCAATGTCGACATTGCATCCGGAGTCATGGCGTCACAACCTCATCTCAATGCCGCGCGAGGCGAGATGTCGCTTCGCTTCGCCAACGCTAAATTCGCCAAAGTGAAAAATACTTGCCGCGAGCACCGCGTCGGCACCGCCGTCAATCACGCCTTCGGCCAAGTGTTGAAGCGTACCCACGCCACCGGACGCAATCACCGGCACACTCACTGCGTCGGTGACCGCGCGCGTCAGCGAAAGATCGAAGCCGGATTTGGTGCCGTCGCG
>JANOKK010000474.1:0-3239 GCA_031419255.1 Betaproteobacteria bacterium | reverse complement strand
GCACGAAATGGGCTTCGCCAAGAAGGTCGCGGATCGGGTGATCTTCATGGAAAAAGGCGGCAGCATTCTGGAAGATTGCACCAAAGATGAATTCTTCGGCTCACCCAGAAAACAACGCACGCAGGATTTTCTGTCGAAGATTTTGCACAACTAGTTACAAATGCAACCACCAAAAAATGGGGCCGCGTGCCCCATTTTGCATTTCTGTTCGCGGTTTCCGCTAAGATGCAAAAAGCATATTGAGGACAAGCCCCATGAACAAGACGGTTGTGATCGTTTTTGGCGTGATCGCCGCATTGGTTTCGGCAAGTTGGTATTTGCTCAGCCCGCCGAGCGAGAGCCAGATGAACGCGGCGGCGGAGAAGGCAGTCGCGTCCGGCAAGTCTGCGGCAGCCACGCGCGGTTCATCGTCAGTGGTATCGCTCGACAATCTGCAAGCCGCGATGCCGGTGAAAGTCTCACCCTCACGCACGGTCGTCCCGCTGAAAAGCGCGATGGCACAAGAATTCGAGAAGGCGCGCAATCTGAAAGCGTTTTACGACCGCTACGCTGCAAACCCTGATGCGGCTGACGGCGAGACCAAATTCTTTGCCGCGCTCGCAATGGAGCGTTGCGTGGGTCGTGGTCGCGGCTCGCAAGGACCGTCGGACGCCGATAAGGCGCGCTTTCAGAACCGCTTGAAAGACAACGATCCCGGCAACGCGCAGCGAATCGAAGCCTTTAACCGTGTGACGGAAACATGCGAAGGATTCGCCAATGTGTCCATCACGCCGGCGGATATCTCCAAGCTCTATCGCGAAGCCGCCGCGCAGGGCAACCCTGCGGCAAAGATTGCGGTTGCGTCGGATCAATACCGCGAACAGGCACGCAACGCGCGCGGTATCGAAGAGCGCCGCATGTCTGAAGATCAGTTGGCAATGGTTCGCGACGCATTGACCACCGGTGACCCATTCGCCATCGAGCGCGCAGGCCAATTACTCTCGTGGGGCACCACCCAATTGGCCGATCGCAAGGTCGGCCCGAATGCCGACCCTTACACCGCGCGCGATTGGGCACCCGCCTGGCAACTCGCCGCCTGCGACCGTGGCGCCAATTGCGGGGCGGACGCTTTCAAAGTGCTCAATGGCTGCGCGTATCAGGGTGCCTGCGGCTACGACAGCCTGGAAACCTACATGCAGTTCAACGAACTCCCGCCCAACGTCTACGCGGCCGCGTTGCAGAACCGCGCGACGATTCTGGACGCGATTGCGCAAGGCCGCTGGGATTGGCTCGGCATTGCGGCGGGCATGGGCCGCACTGTTGCGCTCACGCCGATTGCCGCCAATACCGGCTCGGGCAATCGCAACGTTGCCGTCACGCCGGGCGGCCCAACCCCTGTCCCCGTGAAGCGCGGCGGTTAGCAGCCTGTCGGACTTAAGGAATCGAAGCGAAAAATGAGCTGGGCGAGGGCAGATTTTGACGATTTTCAAGCCAATGGTTGTTCCATTAGCGCTGAAAAGCGGCGAAATATGCACCGGCCAGATCATTTTGCAGCCGATTCTCCTTAAGTCCGACAGGCTGCTTGTGATTCTTGTGCCCGCCTGATGCACCAACGCTCAACTGGTTTCATACCGACGGCGATACGCTGGTTCTCTCGATCTATGCGCAGCCCGGTGCCAGACAAACGCTCATTCATGGCTTGCACGGCGACGCACTGAAAATCCGCGTCGCCACACCGCCACTCGATGGCCGCGCCAATGATGAAATCCGCCGTTTTCTCGCCAATGTCTTACAAGTGCCGCAGCGCGATGTGACGATGCTATCCGGCGAAAAATCACGCAGTAAACGATTTTACGTTCGTGGCGCGCGGATTGATCCGCTGTTGATATTGGCGGATAAAGTCTAGGCGGGGCGAGGCGTTTGGGGCGAAAGCGTCTTGTGTACGTCGCCAAATGGCGATCTACGCCATCTGCACCAACGCCGCCGCCATCACCACCGCCACATGCACCGCCTCGCGCTCCGCACCGTCGGCAATCTGGTGCCGACAACTGGTGCCATCGGCGATGATCAGCGTTTCAGCGGCGGCCTCGCGCACCGCCGGCAACAATGACAAATTGCCCATCTTCATCGACACATCGTAGTGCGCGGCTTCATAGCCAAACGCACCCGCCATCCCGCAGCAACTTGATTCAACCGTCGTTGTTTTCAGTTCAGGAATCCACGACAGCACTTCCTCCACCGCGCTCATCGCAGCGAACGCTTTCTGGTGACAATGGCCATGCAGTAACGCGGTTTTTTGTTTGATCGGTTGCAATCCGAGATTCGCGGGATCGAAGCGCCCCGCCGTTTTCTCGCGCACTAGAAATTCTTCAAGCAAAAACGCATTCGCGGCGAGTCTTTGCGTTTCTGCTCCGGGATACATCGATATGAATTCATCGCGCAATGTGAGCAGGCAGGAAGGTTCCAGCCCGATGATCGGTACGCCGCGATCGATATAGGGCTTCAACGCGTCAATCGTGCGCCGCGCTTCCTTCTTTGCCTCGTCAACCATGCCGCTCGCCAGAAAGGTGCGTCCGCAACAAAGCGGGCGCTCGCCGGTGGCGCCGCCGATCAAATCAACGTTGTAACCGGCTTTGTGCAGCACAATTGACGCTGCCTCGGCGCTGATGCCGGGAAAGATCGCACTGGGGCCTTCAAAATAATTGGTGAACGTATCCACCCACAACACAACGTCGCGTTCCTTGCCGAAGTAGGTATCTGAGTTTTCCGATTTTGCCTTGCGCATCGCGATCTGCCAGCGCGCGGCGCCGATGGAAGACAGCAATGGCCGTCTCCACAACGGTAGTTTTCGATTCGCGGAAAATCCCATCAACTTCTCGCCCAGCCACGCCGCACCGGGAATCGTGTTGCGCAGATTCAGGAGCCACCCAAACGCCCACGCGTGCGGCGCGTAGCGCGGCAGGTAGCCGACCAGCTTGTCGTGCAGCGAAAGCCCGAACTTCTCCGCGCGCGCGGCCTGCACCTCGATTTTCATCTTCGCCATGTCGACGCCGGTCGGGCATTCGCGGCGGCAGGCCTTGCATGACACGCACAACTTCATCGTCGCCAACATTTCGTCCGACGCTAGAGCGTCGGCCCCGAGTTGCCCCGACAGCGCAAGCCGCAGCGTGTTGGCGCGGCCGCGCGTGACATCGGCTTCGTTGCCGGTGACGCGAAAGCTGGGGCACATCACATTCGAAACGTGCTTGCGGCATTCGCCG
>JANOKK010000473.1:0-3025 GCA_031419255.1 Betaproteobacteria bacterium | reverse complement strand
TGTTTGCTGTGGTGGGTGGGCCACCTTGCCAATCGTTTTCAACGGCGGGCAAGCGTCTTGGTATTGACGATGTTCGCGGTACCTTGTACGAACAATTCATTCACGTAGTACGCACCATCAATCCGCGTTTCTTCGTGATGGAAAACGTCAAAGGGCTCGCCTCAATGCCGGCTGGAGTCGACTCAGACCGCACACTTTTGTCAGTCATCGTCGAACAATTCCGGGCGCTCGGATTTCACACGGTGCATGGGGTATTGGATGCGGTTCACTTCGGTGCGCCGCAATTCCGTGAACGGCTCGTCATCATCGGCAGCCGCGACAACGAGCCGATTTTTCTCCCGTCGCCCACGCATTTTCACATGCATCAAAATCCGGAAATGCGTTGGCGCACGTTGGGCAGTGCAATCGCGGATTTGCAAGACGCACCCGGCCCTTGCGCCAAATTCTCCCCGAACATCGCCAAGTATCTTGGCATGGTGCCGGAAGGTGGAAATTGGCGTTCGCTGCCGCAGGATTGCGTGGAGCCGGCGATGGGCGGTGCCTATGAATCTGGCGGCGGCAAGGTCGGCTTTTTCCGCCGCCTCGCGTTCTGGGAGCCCTCGCCCACCCTTGTGACCAGCCCGATTCAAAAAGCAACGCTACTCTGCCACCCCCGCGATACGCGGCCACTTTCTGTCAAAGAATATGCGCGTATTCAGGGGTTCCCGGATACGTGGCGGTTTAGCGGCAGCACCGCCGAGAGTTACCGCCAGATTGGCAATGCGGTGCCCGTACCGCTCGGCACTGCACTCGGTCAGATGCTTATGTCGGTTGCACTTGGCGATTCCGAAGTTCGCGTCAAGCGCATGCGCGGCACCTCCGTGCATGACGATATGAAGCAGATGACGTTGACGTTAACGGGCCGCTAGACAGGTGATTTCCAAATCCACTCTCGATCGCAAAGTCGCCGAATTGTTGACCGTGTTATACGAACGCCGTTTTGCACAATTGAATGCGTTGACGCTTACCAAGCTTCTGAATAAGAACCCGTACCTCTTTCGTGCGATAGGAATACAGCGTCCTGACGACTTGCTCGATGGACTCTTGGACGCGCGCATTTCAAGTTCCGACGAGACGATTTTTGGCAACGAGTTCTTCGAACCACTTGCGCTTTGGGCGGCGGGTGCGGCAAAAATTCCGAGGCGCTCTGTTTCTGTCGGCGCGGGTGCCGGACAGGATATTTCGATTGAGTCGGCAACGGAGTACTTTGCCATTTCCGTAAAGTCCGGGAAGAACATCTTCAACTCGCAGAGTGACAAAGGGCAAAAGACGGAGTTTGATCAACTCGAGGCCCGCCTGAAAAAATTGAAAAAAGCGTTTCACAAGGTGGTCGGCTTTGGCTATGGTCGGCAGGCGGCACCGAAAGTGGAAACGGCGATCATGAAAAAAGCCGGGCAGGACTTCTGGGAATTATTGACCGGGGAGCCTGAATTCTATGTGCGCATTTCGGACGCAATCAGCAAACCAGCGGCGATTCATAAAGCAGCCTTCGACGAGGCATTGCTCAAGAAACACTCTGAATTGCTTCGCCAGTTCATGATTGAATTTGTCGAGATCGATGGCACGGTTCGCTGGAATCGCGTCGTGGAATTCAACAGTGCTCGCGCACGTCCTGCGCGTGCGGCGCGGAAGTAAATGACCGTCGCAGATAGTCGTCAGTTGCTTGCTGGCCGTTGACTACGCGACACGTCGCGATGCGCCCCGCTCGTCGTCATCCAGCGCATCCCCCAAAAACCCCCCACTCTGGTGCGCCCACAATCGCGCGTACAACCCATCAAGTTTCAGCAGACTTTGATGATCACCTTCTTCCACCACGCGGCCTTCATCGAGGACGATCAATCGATCCATCGCGGCGATAGTCGATAGCCGATGTGCAATCGCCACCACCGTTTTGCCTTCCATCAACTTGTAGAGGCTCGCCTGAATCGCAGCTTCCACTTCGGAATCGAGCGCACTGGTGGCTTCATCGAGTAACAGGATCGGCGCATCTTTCAATTTCACACGCGCGATCGCGATGCGTTGGCGCTGCCCGCCGGAAAGTTTCACGCCACGCTCGCCGACATGCGCGTCGTAACCGCGCCGTCCGGCCGGGTCGGTCAATTGCAAAATAAATTCGTGCGCTTCGGCGCGTTTGGCGGCGGCAATCATTTCCGCATCCGTCGCATCGGGACGCCCATAGACAATGTTCTCGCGCACCGATCGATGCAACAGCGACGTATCCTGCGTCACCATGCCGACACTGGTACGCAGGCTGTCTTGCGTGACGCGCGCGATATCCAGGCCGTCGATCAGGATGCGGCCCTCGCGGATATCGTAGAAGCGCAGTAGCAGATTAACAATGGTGGATTTGCCCGCGCCGGAGCGCCCTACCAGGCCAATTTTTTCGCCGGGGCGGATGGTGAGATTCAGTTTGTCGATGACATTGCGTGCGGCCCCATCGGTGGTTCCTGCGCCATAGGCAAAACTCAAATCGTCAAAGTGAATCTCACCGCGCGTAACTTCCAGTGGCTTCGCGTCCAGTGCATCGACCACGGTGTGCGGCCTCGCAAGAATGGTCATGCCGTCGCGCACGGTACCGATATGCTCGAACAAAGCGGCGAACTCCCACATGACCCAGTGCGATATTCCGTTCAAACGCAACGCCATTGCCGTTGCCGCCGCCACCCCGCCGACGCCGACTTTGCCCTCGGTCCACAAGACCAATGTCACGCCGGCCGTGGATGCGATCAACAACACGCTCAAGATTTGATTGACGACTTCGAATGCCGTAATCATGCGCCATTGCCGGTAGACCGTTTCCATGAATTCCTGCATGGCCGCGCGCACGTAACCGGCCTCGCGGTTGGTGTGCGAAAACAGTTTCACGGTGGCGATATTGGTATAGGCGTCAGTCACCCGCCCGGTCATCATTGAACGCGCATCAGCTTGTTGCTGAGCGACCTTGCCGAGGCGCGGAACAAAATAACGCACCGCCAGCGTGTATAAC
>JANOKK010000472.1:0-2851 GCA_031419255.1 Betaproteobacteria bacterium | reverse complement strand
CGAGTTTCGGAAATTAACTGGGCTGTCCCCATTGCTGTTCAGATAGACCTACACCCACCGTTCGCCCTGAGGTATCGATGGGCTTATATGCAAGCAGCCCTTCGATACCTCAGGGCGAACGGTACTTACGCGAACAGCATTGGGTCTGTCCACAATTAGACCGCGCCCCGAATGGCACTTACTTAACGGTTTTGGATGTCCGGCGAAGGGAATTTGTGCGCCAAGTGGCACCCATAAATAGTGTCTCCCCGGCGCAGGCCGGGGCCCAATTTGAATTTCGCGACGTCACGCATGAAACTTGGGCCCCGGCCTGCACCTTCGGCTTGGGCGGCACGTAGATTCTTGAGTTTCGATAGTTACTGGTGGCCTGGCCCCTGTCATCCGCCGCGTCAGACCCTTCCCTTTGGCTTGAGGAAATTCCATCAAGAATCGTATACTCGACAACGCGAGAATTGAAGATGTCCCGTTGCGAATTCAAGGAGCCCTTACCATGAGCAAGAAACTAATCACCGTATTCGGTGCAACTGGCGCGCAAGGCGGCGGCCTCGCCCGCGCCATCCTCGCCAACGCGGCCGGTGGCTTCGCGGTGCGCGCCGTCACGCGCAAGCCCGATTCCGATGCCGCCAAAGCACTGGCGGGTGCCGGCGCGGAGATCGTTGTCGCCGATCTCGACGACGCCGCCAGCGTGGCGCGCGCGATGCAGGGTGCGTATGGCGCGTTTTGCATCACCAATTTCTGGGAACACTTTTCACCCGAGAAGGAACTGGCGCAAGCCGCGATACTTGCGCAGGCGGCGGCAGACGCAAAACTGCAGCACGTCATCTGGTCTACGCTGGAAGACACCCGCAAGACCGTTGCGCCCGGCAGCGGCAGCATGCCGGTGCTGATGGGCAAGTACAACGTGCCGCATTTAGATGCCAAGGGCGAAGCGAATCATTTCTTCATTGATCGAAATTTGCCGGTCACGCTATTGCATACGTCGTTCTACTGGGAAAACTTCATTCACTTCGGTATGGGCCCCACGGCCGGCCCCAACGGCACACTCGCGATCACGTTTCCGATCGGTGAAGCTAAGTTACCGAGCATTGCGGCGGTGGATATCGGCCGTTCGGCCTACGGCATTTTCAAGGCGGGCGTCGAAGTGGGCGCTCGGGCGACCGGCCAGTCGATCGGTATCGCCGGCGAACACCTGAGCGGTGCGGAGATGGCCGCCGCCTTTACCAAGATGATGGGCACGCCGGTGGCCTACAACGCGGTCACACCCGAGACCTACCGCGGCTTTGGATTCCCGGGGGCGGAAGACCTCGGCAACATGTTCCAGTTCATGCGCGATTACGAAACCGCCTTTCGCGCGCCGCGCAACGTCGAGGCCACGCGCAAACTCAATCCGGCACTGATGAATTTCGAACAATGGCTGAATGCGAATCGCGCGGCGTTTGTGAAAAGCTGAGCGCTTGATCAGTTATCAACCGCCTTATCGCCAATGCCATGAAATTCGAAGAGGATTCCCTCGTCTCGAAAATTGGTGTCTCCGTGATCGGGCTGTTGGTGTTCCTGCTGTTTGGCATCGGTGCGTACTTTGCCGGATTGAGGCCTATCGCCGATGCCGTTCGCACGGGCTGGCGCGCCTCCTCGCTCATTGAAGTACCGGCGAAAATCACGGATGTTCAAATGGACACAACACCACCAAATACGGCAATCCGGGCGCACTCAAAGCCCTTAAGGCGAGGTAACACTATGAATGGCGGGGCGTGCGTTACGACAGTTCGCTGGTAAGCCTGCAACAGCGACCCGGTGTTTACAACTCTCTCGACTGGCATGACGAGTGGTTTGAGAAACTTGATCGCGCGAGAAAAAGCGGCGCGACGGTGCCGGCGTGGGTGAATCCGGAGGGTACGCCGGATGCGGTGCTCGACAAGGATGTGCGCTACGAAGGACTATTGCTGATGGCACTGGTGATGTTAGCCTTCGGCACGGTCGCACTCCTGCCGGTGGGGATTGTGTTGTTTATCGTGGCGATGAAGTTGCGCAGAAGTTAGCGGCCTCGCCTGCCCACCATCACACTACACCTTGTATTCCTTCAACTCCTGCCGTATCACATGGCGAATGGTCTTCTCGATCGTCGTCGCCTGAATTGAATTCCTCAACGCTTCGTTGATCAGCGTTTGATAGCCGCGCTCGCCGGCCTCGGCCTTGAAGTACTCGACAATGGCGCTGTCGAGATAAATATTCACGCGTTGCTTGGCTGGCAGCACCGCGCCCGACGCGCTGCGTTTTCGCCGCACCAGCTTGCCGGCGGCAATGTCTTTGGCGCGGATAGGTGCGTCATCAGGCGTATTCGAAGGTGATTTTTTGCGCATGTTTATCAGTTGTTCTCATAAAAATAAAGCGGACACCTTGTATGTATATTTGTGTGTATTTATTATGATCTTGTTTTCCCGCTTTTACCTGCAAGCGTACTCTTGACCTACTTGACCATAGCATGAAGAACATACCACTGGAGCGACTCAGAATGCTAGCCACACTCATTGAACGCGCCAAGCTGAATCGCACGGTACTAGGGGCAAGCATATGAACGCGGTACTGGTACCGGCTGAGATCATCGCCGAACGAATTTTTATCGTGCGCGGCCAGAAGGTGATTCTCGATTCCGACCTGGCTGCGCTCTACGAAGTACCAACCAAGCGTTTCAACGAGGCAGTCAAACGCAACGTCGCGAAGTTCCCCGCCGATTTCATGTTCGCGCTTTCTGCGACGGAGTGGGCGGCTCTAAGGTCGCAAATTGCGACCTTATGTTCGCGCCGATTGAATATTGACCCACCCTGCCGATTGAATATTGACCCAGGCCCGG
>JANOKK010000471.1:0-3613 GCA_031419255.1 Betaproteobacteria bacterium | reverse complement strand
GTCTATCGGCTGCGACTTCCCATAATTCTTTAAGCCCAAGACCGTAGACTTGCGGATCGCGGCCTTCGCGCAGGTTGAATTTTTCCTGCAATTCTTTGCCCAGATTACCCCGGCATCCCTCAGCGAAAAACGTGTACTTCGCGTGCAACTCCATGCCTTGTGCATAGCGATTCGATTGTTCGCCGTTTTTGCCGATGCCCATGTCGCCGGAGGCAACACCGTTGACCGAGCCATCGTCGTTAAAAAGCACTTCGGCCGCCGCGATGCCGGGATAAATCTCCACGCCCAACGCCTCAGCCTGCGTGCCCAGCCAGCGGCACACGTTCGCGAGGCTGACAATGTAGTTGCCGTGGTTTTGAAAGCACGCCGGCAATATCCAATTCGGTGTGCGTAGAGATGAATTTTCGGAGAGAAATAAAAAGCGATCCTCGGTCACAGCCTGATTGAGCGGCGCGCCATCTTTTTTCCATTCCGGTAACAATTCATTCAGCGCAATCGGATCCATCACTGCGCCGGACAAAATATGAGCGCCGACTTCGGAGCCTTTTTCGACGATGCAAACCGTGATGTCGGCGTTCCGTTGTTTGATGCGAATGGCGGCGGCAAGGCCGGCCGGGCCGGCACCGACGATCACCACGTCGTATTCCATTGATTCCCGGTCGCTCATTTCGCTATGTGCTCGTTTTGTGGAGGTTGGCTTTATTATCCTGGTAACGTGGGTCGTGGAACAAGTTCGCTTGCGAAAATCCCTATGACAAAAAGTATTCTGCCATCCTGAGCAGCGCGAAGGATCTCGGCATTGCAACGAGATCCTTCGCGTTGCTCAAGATGAGAATTTAATTTGAACATTGTCGACATCAACGGAGTGACAATACAACCATGGAAAAACTCTGGCTCGGCTTACTGGCAGTGGGTGGCGGATCGGTGATCGGCGGCTGGCTGCGTTGGGGATTGAGCGTATGGCTCAATGGGCGTCATGCCAATTTCTACTGGGGCACTTTCGCTGCAAATGCCATTGGCGGATTGCTGGTTGGGCTCGCGGTCGCATACTTTTCTCGTCATCTGGAACTGGCACCGGAGTGGCGCCTCGCGATCATTACCGGGTTCTTGGGCGGGCTGACGACGTTTTCATCGTATTCAGCCGAGGTGGTCGGGTTGATGGAGCGCGGTGAATTTGCTTGGGCGGGAGTTGTCGCCATTTCGCATTTGGCGGCGTCGCTGTTACTCACGGCGTTGGGATTCTGGCTCTATCGCCAATTGGCGGCGTAGCAATTCTCACGCGCGTCATTCGCTCAATGCTCAGGGTGCTCCAGCCCGGCGTTCAACAACATCCGCGCTTCAAAGATGACTTCCGACGCGGTCAGCCCCAGCGGAGCCATGCCATGAGCGAGGCACGCGTCGGCCGCCGCACCATGCAAATAGACCGCAAGCTTGGCGGCGTCTAGCGCGATCAGACCTTGCGCGAGAAATGCCGCAATCATTCCCGATAGCGCGTCGCCCATGCCGCCCGAGGCCATGCCGGGATTGCCCGAGGTATTGATGAAATAGCGGCCATCGCTGGCGGCGATCACGGTGCCGGCGCCCTTCAGCACAACCACGGCATTGAAGCGTTTCGCGAGGGCGATGGCGGAGGTCACGCGATCGGCTTGCAGATGCGCGATGGATACATTCATCAATCGGGCGGCTTCACCAGGGTGAGGCGTCAAAACAAAGGTCGATGACTGGTGCGGCGTTTGGGGCATTTCTGCCTGAAACGGCGCGCCAGTGCTGGTGTTTTCCGAGTTTGTGCCAAGGGCAGCCGCGAAGCCATGTGTGGATGCAATCAAGTTCAAGGCGTCGGCATCAAGCACGATCGGTAACTTGCGGGCGAGTGCGGCTGAGAGCAAACGCGGCGCGGCTTTATCGACACCCAACCCCATACCAATCGCTATTGCGGTTAATGATTCGTCGGCCACCAGTTCTTCGGCTTTGCGCACCATCACCTCCGGATTCAGCGCATCGAAGGCGGGAACGTCTTTCGCCGCAACACCTAAAAAAACCTTGCCCGGCCCCATATAGAGTGCCGCACGCGCGGCCAATACGCCGGCACCGACCATGCCCTCTGCGGCACCGATAATACCGACGTTGCCGAACGTGCCTTTGTGCGAGTGATGGCTGCGTGGAGGAATAAGATCGCGCACGCTGTCGGCTGTCAACAATTGGCCCGAGCCGATATCGGTTGCAGCCACGCCCAACGTATCCAGATGCACTTCGCCCGCAAAATCTTTGCCTTGGGCGGTGTACAGGCCTGGCTTCAGACCGAGGAAGGTCAGCGTATGGTCGGCGACGATGGCATCGCCGAGCGCGATACCGGTGTCTGAGGCGAGCCCGCTCGGCACATCAATGGAAAGGATCTGCGTGGGCAATTTTTCGTCGCGGATTTCGCGTCGCAGCGCATTGGCACGGGTGATGGTGGCGGCGAATGCGCCCGCTGGCGCGCGGGCAAGGCCAATACCAAACAGACCATCGATGATGAGGTCGAACGCTTCGTTATCGGGAAACGCATTGCGAATATCGCCTTTCGCGCGTTTGAATTCGGCGTGGGCATTTTTCGCGGCGTTATCGGCAAATTTTTGTTCGCCCAAAGCCAATACCGTCACCCGTTTGCCGGCTTTTCTTATTGCGACAGCCGCGACCCAGGCATCGCCGCCGTTATTGCCCGGTCCGGCCAATACCAGGATCGCAGCGACTTTTTTCCGGGCGGTGAGTGATAGTGCAAGTTTCGCGACCGATGCTCCCGCGCGTCGCATCAGCGAAGTCTTAGGATGCTTTTTCGCATGCGCGGCTTCGATCTGGCGGATCTCACCCGTGGTGTACAAAAACTGAAGCGGTACATCGCTCATGGCGTGAGTACCGTGTCCTTGGCAAGGGCTGCGGTCTCGGGATAATCGAGGCTGTAATGCAATCCGCGCGATTCCTTGCGGGCGATCGCGCAGCGCACAATCAGCTCTGCCGTTTGCAATAGATTTCGAAGCTCGATCAGGTCATTCGAGACACGAAAATTCGCGTAATACTCATGAACTTCCGCTTTCAGCAAGTCGATCCGGTGCAGTGCGCGGGCGAGTCGTTTATCCGTGCGCACAATGCCCACGTAGTCCCACATGAAACGCCGCAGCTCATCCCAGTTGTGCGAAATGATGACTTCTTCGTCGGCATTGGTGACGCGGCTTTCGTCCCAATCCGGCAGGGGCGGAATGGTTCGGATCGGTGCATCGCGCAAGTCTTTTTCAACCGCCTCGGAAAACACCAGGCATTCCAGCAGCGAATTGCTCGCGAGCCGGTTTGCGCCGTGCAGGCCGGTGCAGGTGACTTCGCCAATCGCATACAAGCCATCGACATCGGTGCGGCCCTGCAAATCGACCACCAACCCGCCACAGGTGTAATGCGCGGCCGGCACCACCGGAATCGGGTCAGTGGTGATATCGATACCAAGCGACAGACATTTTTCGTAAATATTAGGGAAATGTTCCTTGATAAATGCTGCCGGCTTGTGGGTGATATCGAGGTGGACAAACTCGATGCCGCGTTTTTTCATTTCAAAATCGATGGCCCGGGCAACGATGTCTCGCGGTGC
>JANOKK010000470.1:0-3840 GCA_031419255.1 Betaproteobacteria bacterium | reverse complement strand
TCCTACAAAACAGGCATCACGGCCCTAACCAAGTGCCATGAATGCCTGTCCTCTTAGAATTATCTGGCCCTTCGATACCATAGCGCGAACGGAATTCAGGTTTCGAGAAGTCCCGAGACTGAAACCCTAGCACTGGTGCGGCGTTTCAGGCTATATACCTCTAGACGCCGCACCAGTGCTAGAGTTTTTTCGTTTACACATCGTTCCACATTGTGAACACCATACCTTCCTCCGAGAATCCCATTTCTCATCCGCTAATGACGAACCCACGAATCGTCATCCTCGCCGGGCCCAGCGTTGCCGGAAAGACAATGGCATCAAAGCGCCTTCTGTATGATCCACTAGGCATCGGCGGAAGCCAAACGAAAGGCCGCCACCGACGGTGTGCCTTTCATTGGTGGAAAAAAGAAACCGTGGGCTGTCTCAAAATACCTCCTTTAGCTGGCGGGGGTAAGTTCCAAGTGCAACTGCTTCACAAAACAACCGCCCCGCGCGGATTGCCGCGCACGCCCCACCACGTTCTGTTGAAGAAAATTCAAACGCGCTATCATTCGACATCATCACCTCCCGCGAGTGCACATGCTGGATTTTCGTTCATTGCAATTGGCCACCGCTTCACTAGCCGAGGCGCTTGAAGCCGCCAAGTTGCGACCAGACGATACCTTTGTCCGCGATGCGTCAATCCAGCGGTTCGAGTACACCTATGAACTAGCGGTGAAATCGCTCAGACGGCAACTTGAGGCGATGGCGGATAGCCCAGCCGAATTGGATGCGCTCGGCTACCGTGACATGATCCGCGTTGGCGTCGAGCGAGGCCTGATCACGGCAGAGAGTCAATGGTTCCGTTATCGCGAATTGCGAAACATCACCGCGCATGTTTACGATCCCGCCAAGGCCGCCCAGGTTTTCGCCAAGCTGCCGCTGTTCCTGCGTGATGCCGAGGCGCTACTCGGCAAACTGGTGGTGGCAAACGCATGATTGTCGTGGACGAGAAGCTGGAACTGGCACTCACGGAACCTCATCTCGCGCTGGTTCGCGCGTTGACGCGGCAGCATGCGCCGCATCGCGAGTTCTATGCATTCGGATCGCGTGTTATCGGCCACGCCGCAGACCGGCAACGCGTAAAGCCGCACTCCGATCTCGATCTGGCCATCGCCGGCGAACCGTTGGCCCTGGAGCAGCTATTTGAACTGCGCGATGCATTCAGCCAGAGCGATTTGCCCATGCGAGTCGATATCGTGCAGGCGGATGATTTGCCTGATGGGTGGAAAATTCGAGCCTGGCCCCTTTAGTTTAAGTCACGAACGGCACATTCGATTTGGCGAGCGCAAGAATCGTCGGGTAATCGAGGTGGTCGTAATGATCATGCGAGACAAGCACGAGATCGATCGGCGGCATGGCACTGAGGCTCACCGGCACCGGCTGGAATCGCTTCGGCCCCGCAAACCGCGAGGGCGATGCACGCGGCCCCCACACCGGATCGGTGAGCACGCGATAGCCATCGATCTCGATTAACACCGTGGAATGGCCCAGCCACGTCGCGCGCAGCCCACTCTGCGGCGGCTTGGTCCATCGCGCGAGCGGATTCATCGAAGGCAGCGGCCCCTTCGGCACGCGGCGCTCGCCGCCACACAGAAAATCGCTGAGCGAGGGCATCGCTACATTGGCGTCGCGCAGGCCCGGCATGATCGGGTGCATGTTGCCGAATCGCTCGCCCGCCCAGAGGGGGGAGGACTTGATGCGTTCGAGGCGTTCGCCGTTTGGTTTCTTGCCCAGTGATTTCATGTGGGGAGATGGGGATACGATTGATTCGACTTTACAGCATCAATGTCGAGGCGTTTGCGAGGCTCGCGCGGCGGCGTGTCGAAATCAAGTGCGGAGATTGCGGTCACCGGGTCCAACGTCACATCCCTCCTTGCGAAATTTGAAAAAATCACCACCGATAAACTGTTTATGTATACAGTAGTAAAATTTGTGCAATCAGCAATGCAACGCAAGTGATGTTACTGGACTCAACGAGCATCCAAACAAAGACATGACACCACCGGATCCCATCGTGCCAATCGAAAACCGCATCGTTGTCATCCGCAGGCAGAAGGTGATACTCGATGCGGATCTGGCAGCGCTCTACGGCGTGGAAACATGACGCCTGAATGAGCAAGTGCGCCGCAATCGGAACCGTTTCCCGGCCGACTTCATCTTTGAGCTGAACGCCGAGGAATTTGCCGCCTTGAAGTCGCAATTTGCGATATCAAGTTGGGGCGGCCGGCGCAAGCTTCCGCTCGCCTTTACGGAACATGGCGCGATCATGTCTGCAACCGTGCTCAGCAGTACGCGCGCCGTGGAAATGAGCGTCTATGTGGTACGCGCCTTCGTGCAATTGCGCGAAGTGTTGTCCACGCACAAGGACCTCGCGGTGAAGCTCGCGACGCTGGAACGTCAGACCCGGGCGCTGGCCTTGAAGCACGACTCACTGGCGCAGAACACGCGGCTCCAGCTGAAGCAAGTGTTTGAGGCGATCCGGGAACTGATGGCACCACCAGAGCCGAAGAAACGTTCCATCGGCTTCGTCGAACCTGAGGATAAAAAGCGGAAGTAGCCGCACTGCTCAACGTAATGGCACTCTGCGCTCACCCCAACAGAGAAAATCGCTGTGTGTTTCAAGAGTTAAGTTCTATCCATGACAACCAAAACCCTAGAACTGGTGGGCCTTCGCAGCCGAAAAGGCGCCAGGAGGCGCGCCAATGCTCGGGTTTGCTTAACAACTGATGTGCATATCGCGACGCAACGCCTTTTGCCTTTTGTTAGTTCTACGCATAGACTGGTGATTCGACGCAACAAGGGTGGCGGGCATGGCAGAAGAAAAGAACGCCATTCTCCATCGCAGGAATGTTGATGTATCGAACAAGAGGGGCGCGCTGAGCTATTGCGTGCCGGGCCCCTTTAATCAGTTTGGGGGCGGATTGTTGTACCTGCTGGGAGAGCAAGGCATTAGGGCCTGCATTGTCGTGCCCCATTGAGTTTGAGGTGAATTGTGGAATTGGAATTCCCACAAGAGGTAGTTTCGCTTTAGAAGCTGCAGATTTCATGAGGAGTCGCTGTGTCAAGAGTCAAATTTATTGATGAGATTGACGGCAAAAAATCTTCCCCTACCGAGATTTACAAACGGGGAATGGCAACACGAAAAAGAAATCCCACAGATTGTTTCGAGTGGTCTCGTGAGGCGGCGATTTTTGGAATTCCTGACGCCATGCAAAAGGTAATCGAGGCGTATCAGAAGGGCGAAGGGGCAGGATCCAACTGCAAGAAAGGCGTTTGAGAATATCGCGAGCAAATTCCGTAATGAAGCTGATTTTGGATCCGGCTCAGTGCGGCAGTTCCTTGAGTCGTCCGGAAAAATGGACGGGATGACGGGAGAACAGCTTCAATTGGATGCGTACATGCGGGTTCGGGCTTGGCTAAATGAAATTGGCATTTGACGCTGCAAAGATCAAAGCGGCCACGCGCGCATTCCTTCAGTGGCTCAGGATTCGAGTCCGGTCCTTCAACACTACAAGTCTTTAGCGCAAGCTGATGGAATCAAAGGAATCAAAGAAGGAATCAAAGGGGTGTGGGAAGGAATCAAAGGGGTCAGCGACGATTTGTTTTGCGCCAGCGGCAGGTACTTAAGAAAATCGTCGCTGACTCCTTTAATTCGCTTTAATTACCCCCTTAATTTGCAACCTGCGAACCTCACGACCGCTGCCGCTCAAAGAACGGTCACGACAGGGTCAGGCCTGGCCATGGAGTCGTGACCCCGGATTCGCGGTTGCTTTCAGCACGTTCTACTTTTTCTTCTTA
>JANOKK010000469.1:0-3932 GCA_031419255.1 Betaproteobacteria bacterium | reverse complement strand
TCGTGCTAAAGCTTCAAAAGGTTAAGGCATTGCCGCGATGATTTGCATCTCGACTTTGTAGGCCGGCTTCGCAAGAGCGGCCCCAACCGTTGCACGCGGCGGCGTTGCACCTGGTACAACCCATGCATCCCAGACCGCATTCATCGCGGGAAAATCCACCATATCGGCAATATAGATGGTGGTCGACAGGATTCGCGATTTGTCGCTACCCACTTCACCCAACAGCGCATCGATTGCCGCAAGCACCTCGCGGGTTTGTCCGGTGATGTCCTTGGTGGGGTCACCGGCAACCTGCCCCGCCAGATAGATCGTATTGCCATGTACGGCCATCTCGGATAAACGCGGGCCGATGTGAAATCGTTTAATCGTCATTGCTTGCTTCCTTTCAATAATTGTCTGATGTCCGCTTCGATTTTGTCGACTTCCATCCCGTAGGCGATAAACAATCGAAGCTGGCCCTTTGTGTCAAACACCAGCGATGCCGCCGTGTGCGCGATGGTGTAGCTTTCAGGTGTCTTGCCTTCTTGAATCTGGTGCACGATCTTGAAATCCTTGGTGACCTTTCCAATCGCCGCATTGTCGCCATATAAACCGAGAAATGTCGGATTGAAGGAGGGGACGTATTTCGCAAGTAACTCCGGGGTGTCGCGCGCGGGATCGACCGTCACGAACAGTACCTGCATGCGCGAGCCATCCGGCCCCAGTTTTTGCATCACCTGACGCATGTCCGACAACGTTGTCGGGCACACGTCCGGGCAATGCGTGAAGCCGAAAAACATCACCACGACTTTGCCGTGAAAATCGGCGAGCGTGCGGGGCTTTCCGGTGTGATCGGTCAGTCGAAAATCACTGCCGTAGCCTTTAATACCGGTGATATCGAGCGAATTGAATCCGGGCTTGCTCTCGCATGCGGCAAGCAGCCACGCCAGCATGATGGCGACCGAGAGCGCAACAATATTGCGGTGGCGCGTCATTTCCACAACAGTGGGGAATAATGATCGACCAGCAACGCGGCAAATAATAGGGACAAGTAGAGAATGGAAAAGGTAAACGTCCGTCGCGCGAGTGCATCCGAGTAGTCACGATAGAGTTTGATGGCGAAATACAAAAAGTATCCGTTCAGCACAAGTATCGTCGCCATATAAATCCAGCCGCTCATGCCAACCGCAAACGGCAACATCGTCGCGGCCACCAGCAGCAATGTATAGAACAGCAGATGCAATTTGGTGAAGTCTTCACCGTGCGTCACCGGCAACATTGGTACACCCGCCTTGGCGTATTCATTTTTGCGGTAGAGTGCCAGCGCCCAGAAATGAGGCGGTGTCCACGCAAAAATGATCAGGAAAAGCAGCAGCGCCTTGGGGTCTACGACACCCGCCACCGCCGCCCAACCGAGAATCGGTGGCATTGCACCCGATGCGCCACCGATGACAATATTCTGCGGTGTGGCGGGTTTCAGAATAATCGTATAAATGACGGCGTAACCGACGAATGTCGCAAGCGTGAGCCACATCGTCAACGGGTTGACGTATCGATACAAAACAAACAGTCCAGCGCCACCGACAATTGCGGCGAGGATGAGAATTTGTAGCGTCGAAATTGAGCCCGCCACCGTTGGGCGCGCGCGCGTGCGCGCCATCTTGCGGTCGATCTGTCGTTCAACCAGACAATTGAATGCCGCTGCCGCACCCGCGACGAGCGCGATGCCCAGTGTTGCGGTGAGCATCAGCGGAAGATCCCAAGCGATGCCGACGGGATATGCCAACATCATCCCAATGATCGCCGTGAAAACAATCAACGCATTCACGCGTGGCTTGGTCAACTCCAGAAATTGAGCCATGATATTTCGTTCGGAAGTTGCCGCAATCTGTTGAGACATCTGAAACCTATTGTGCGTTTTTGACAATGCGTAAATTGATAGAAAGCAGCAACGCAAATAACATCGCCGCAACGCCGTTGTGCGCAACTGCAACGGCTAACGGCAAGCTAAACCAGACGTTGGACAGGCCGAGCAATATCTGCACACCCAGCAACGCGAGCAATCCCCGCGCCGCAAGTTGGCCGGTCGATGACTTCATTATTGCAGCGCCAAAACTGCTCAACACCAGCAACGTTAACAAGGCACCCATTCGATGCACCCAGTGAATCGCCCTAAGTGCCTCGTGTGTCAATAGCTCGCCATTTGGCGCATAACCAAGTGGCCGTAACACATGAAATGCGTTGGAAAAATCCATCTTGGGGAACCACGCGCCATGGCATGTCGGTAAGTCGCTACAAGCCATAGCGGCATAGTTAGTACTCACCCATCCACCAAGCGCGATTTGTAACGCCAGCACCAACAGCGCCGCCCAACCCAACCACTGCATTTTGTTCGTGACCATTATACTTCGCGCCCAATTTTCCGCAGGTGGCTGACGTTGGGCGAGCCAAATCAATAACGCGAATATCGCCACTCCGCCAAGCAAGTGGCTGGTAACGATCGCGGGTTTCAACAGCATGGTGACAGTCCATGCACCCAATGCCGCCTGAAAAATCACCGCCGTGGCAAGTACCGTCGAAAGGCTGGGCGATTGTTGCCAGCGTGAGCGATTCCGCCACGCGCTCAACATGATGGCGGCGATCAACGCGCCAACGATCATTGCAAGATAGCGATGGATCATTTCTTTCCACGCTTTCGCCATCGTCACCGGGCCACCGGGCCGCAGTGATTCTGCAGCGGCAATTTCCGCCGAGGAATGTGCAGGCGTCAGATTGCCATAGCAGCCTGGCCAATCGGGGCATCCCAAGCCTGCGTCGGATAACCGTACATAGGCACCGAGAACCACGAGCAACAGGGTAAGGCACGCTGTTGCGACGATCAGCCTGAAAAAACGTATGCGGTCGGAACCTGTCCAGAAGAAAGCGCCGAACGACAACGCGAGCAACAACGCGCCGATCAACCCTCGCTCAACGCCGTCCAGATTCATCGGTGACTGCCGCGAAATAACACGAATATGCGATCAAGCTCAGCCAATTTGCGATGCCTTCAGTACTCGTTGCAGATCAGTCGCAAGCCGCTTGATATCCGGGTCTGCGCTGTAGCGCATGAAAATATTGCCCATCGTGTCAATGGCGTATATCGACTCACGGCCGGATGTGTCTTCTTTGAGTGCGGGCAAGGCCGCCAACCACGGAGATGATTTTGCGGAAATCCAAACGGTTCCTTCGTATTTTTCTAGCAGCGCGTCAGATGGCCTGGTGTCATCGTCGACCAGCACCACCCGCAGCACGCGATCCTGTTCGCGCCCGAGTATCAATCGCGCTTGCCGCATCGCGTACAGTTTCTTTTGGCACGCCGCCGCACATTCCCCGCTGTCGCGCGTGACCATCAACCACTTTCCACGAAGCGCCGGGTCCATCGCCTGCTTGCCGGCGTCGATTCTGGCAAGCGTGAATTTTGGCAATGCAACCACAGGTGAAATCAAGGTGCCGTAGTTGGTCGTTTTGCTGGGCGGAAAAAAATAAAATGCCACGAATGATGCTAATGTCGGAATCAGAAAGACCCCAATCAAAGCCAGAAATTTGGCACGTGGCGTCATGCATCCCCCGTAATTTCACTGATCTTTGCAATGGATTGAGTCGTTAACCGATCGCCGTCGTTGCCAATGCCTCGACGCGTGTTGAGTACGATCCACAAGATAATCACCGTCACGGCGAGCGAATACCATGTCAGCATATATTCCACATGCTTGGCTTCGCCGGCATCGGCGCGTTCCGCAACGTTTGCCAGTGGCATGTCGGCATTTTCCGCGATCAGAATATAAGGCAGCACATCCAATTTCAGTGCGCGTCGATAGCGATCGATGGTGAGGTTCTGCCAAACCGCACCCTGAATCGATTGACTCGAAAGCTCGAGAAATCGTGTCGAGGGAACGGATAAACGCCCCGTGACG
>JANOKK010000468.1:0-1313 GCA_031419255.1 Betaproteobacteria bacterium | reverse complement strand
GCTCGGTTGGCTTTGGCAAACGAATGGTGCCGCGACCGCCTATGCGTTTGCCGGCGCGCTTGGTTTCGTCGCAACGGGACTATTGCATTTCAAAGTGACTCCCGCGCTCGCCATCGCATCACATTAGCGCCACCCAATCTGGCAAGCATTTCACTCTTCGCATATATTCCGCGCCCTCCGAAAAGACTTTCATGCCCATCCTGCAACTCAAAAATATTTCACTCGCCTTCGGCGACGTCGCGCTGCTCGATCATGTCGAATTCACGATCGAGCCGGGGGAACGGATCGCGCTAATCGGTCGCAACGGTGCGGGCAAATCGAGTCTGATGAAAATTCTGGCCAGTCAGGCGGTCGCCGACGATGGTGTCATTTCTTTTACGCCTGGACTCAATGTAGCGATGGTGTTGCAGGAGCCGGATTTCGATGCGTCGTTGACCGTTTTCGATGCCGTCGCGAGTGGCTTAGGCGAAGTTTCGCGCGACTTGATCGCGTACCACGAAGCCACGCATCGCGCCACCGAAGGCGACGAAGATGCGCTGCATCAGATGGCGGAAATGCAAACTCGTCTGGAATCGAACAACGGCTGGCAATTGAACAACCGTGTTTCGCAGGCATTGTCGCGATTGAGCATGGACGAAGATACTTTGATCGGCGCGCTTTCCGGCGGCATGAAAAAGCGCGTGGCCCTGGCGCGCGCTCTGGTGGCGAATGCGGACCTTTTGCTGCTCGATGAGCCAACCAACCACCTCGATATCGAGGGCATTTCATGGCTGGAGGAGGCCGTGAAATCGTACGCGGGCGCGGTGCTGGTGGTGAGTCATGACCGACGCTTTCTCGATAACATCGCAACGCGAATTGTCGAGCTCGATCGCGGACAAATCGTGAGTTACCCCGGATCGTTTGCGGAATACCAGCGCCGCAAAGCCGAGGCCTTGAACGCGGAAGCGCAGGAGTCGGCGCGTTTCGACAAGTTGCTGAAAGAAGAGGAAGTGTGGATTCGCAAGGGAGTGGAAGCGCGTCGCACCCGCAACGAAGGCCGCGTGCGCAGGCTCGAACAATTGCGGCGCGATCGTGCGGCGCGTCGCGAGCGCGTGGGCAAAGTCAATTTCTCGCTCGATGCGGGCGAGCGCTCCGGCAAGCGTGTCGCCGATCTTGAAAATGTGTCCAAATCGTTCGGCGATAAATTGATCATTCGCGATTTCACCGGCGTTGTACAGCGTGGTGATCGTATCGGATTGATCGGCCCGAATGGTGCGGGAAAATCGACGCTGCTGAAAATTATTCTCGGTGATTTGGAGGCGGACAGCGGCACC
>JANOKK010000467.1:0-6197 GCA_031419255.1 Betaproteobacteria bacterium | reverse complement strand
CGGAAGCGGATGTACAAAGGGGCAATGGAAGGTGTCCAGGAAGGCATCAAGGTAAAGACGGACAATGCGAGTGACGACATTAAGAAGAAGATAGACCAAATCAATAAGAAGCCAGAGATCTGCAATGCGTGCCCTTCACCGACTGATCCCAAGACACCCCCACGCGAGCCGATTTTTCTTCCGCGTAACTCGCCGGCAAAGGATCAACAGTGAAGCCCGCCAAATTAACTCGCTTTCTGCTGGTAGGTCTCGCGGCGGTTATTTCCATTGCTATAGTGGCGACGTACTCATTTCGGTCTTTTGTGTCCGACGCACGCAATGGTGCCGACCCTGCGACAACATATAGGGCATACCACTTGAATGCGCTTGGTGATATCACAATAGAGGGCTGCAAGATCCGCTTGGCTGAACCTTGGTTTCCACGGCTTGAATCCTACCAAACGCTGGACATCAGAGGTCGTGAGGTCGCTTTCATAAATGTTGAGCAACCTACTGTCAATGGAAAGCCAGTTGGAGTCTCCTTTATTTCTCATTCAAAGCGCTTCCCGAGCGAAATGCTCGAATCTCCACTTAGTTTTGGAACATTGAGCGTACAGTTTGTGAGACAGCAGGCGGATGCCAAACCTGGTCGAGAGTATGCGTGGATACCCAATCACGACATTTATGTTGCTTCTTCGACAAGAGAGGCAATTTCAAGCGCAATTGAAAAGACCAGAATTTCCTGCGAATCAAGAGTTCCACCCGCGAAATAGTCAGGCGAAACAATGGGGTCAGGTCTTTCATTATCATATTTTCATGCTATGATTCATGAATCATGGCCCGACCCCTACGACTCGAACTGGCCGGCGCGCTTTATCACGTGACATCGCGCGGCGATGGCCGCGAAGACATCTATTTATCGGATGATGATCGCGTTGCGTGGCTTGATAATCTTGGGCAGGTTTGCGAGCGATTCAATTGGGTGTGCCATGCCTACTGCCAGATGACCAACCACTATCATTTGGTCGTCGAGACGCCGGAGGCCAATCTGTCGAAAGGGATGCGCCAGTTGAACGGCGTCTATACCCAGCTGTTCAACCGAAGCCATCAGCGCGTCGGTCATGTTTTTCAAGGCCGATTCAAAGCCATTTTGGTGGAGAAGGACAGCTACCTGCTTGAATTGGCCCGCTACGTCGTTCTCAATCCGCTGCGCGCCAAAATGGTTCGACGGTTAAACAACTGGCCTTGGAGCAGTTATCCCGCCACCTGCGGCAATGCCGCGAAGCCGAGGTGGTTGCAGTGCGACTTTGTGCTTTCGCAGTTCGCCGAACAACGGTCGCGCGCCATCGCCAAGTACGTGGCGTTTGTGCATGCGGGTCGCGGGCTGCCGAGCGTGTGGGAGCAGGTGCAAGGGCAGGTCTATCTTGGCTCCAACCAATTCGTGGCAAAAATGCAGACCATCGTCGATCAGCAACCCGCCACGACCGAAGTTCCGCGCGCGCAACGCCGCGCGCTGGTCCGGGCACTTGCCGATTTTGCGCAAAAACACGAACGCAACGAAGCCATCGCCCTTGCGTACCTGTCGGGACAGCACACGATGGCGTCGATCGCCCGGCACTTTGGCGTGCACTACACAACGGTTAGTCGATTGGTGAAAGCGCATGAGACATTGCAGCAAAGCGGAATGTGATAATGAAAGACCTGATGCCATTCTTTTTGACCAGACCCGACTGGCACTTACTTAAGGTGTCTCCCCGGACTTGTTCCGGGGTCCAATTTCGACGGAATGCCCATTTGAACAAAATTGGGCCCCGGAACAAGTCCGGGGAGACAGTTTTCGTGTGCCCACGACAGCGCGAGTATCTAGCGCTATCCATGCAGGAAATCCTTAAGTAAGTGCCATTCGTTCCAGACTCGCATTGTTTACTCAAGCCATCAACTCGCGGGTCGCCATTCGGCACCCCGAGCACTCGTCGGCGATGTGGTCCCTGCGAGCTTGCAGCGCGCAGGACTTGAGTTGAGCTCCGCTCATGACTGCCCTGTTGGCAAACCGTGATCCGCATTGCGTCCGGTCAGGCGGCCGATAGTGAGCGCGCATCGCTGTTCAATCAACATCACGATCCGCCCAAGAATGGCATGGCCGATGCCTTCCACATCCATCGCCACCTGAGTTGCGCGTGCCAACTCCGGCAGCCGCCTGGCAATGTCAAGAATGCGCTTTTTGACCTGCGCGGGTGACAGTGCCGCAGCAATCGCAAACTGTTCCCAATGGCGCGCCTGGACATCGGCAAACTTGTACTTGCTGCCAATCTTCATGGCCATCTTGTCGCTCAAATCCGGATACACCGCTGTGGACAATGCGTCGTACATCGGCGCGAGAACAGCACCTTGTAGGGTGTAGAGCAACGAGAAATTCTTCGCGTGTGCATCGTGGTTGCCGATCAGTGCGTTGAATACCACGAAGTCGAGCAGCCTCAATGTGTTTGGTGCGCTGGGTCGCGTTGCGCGACGCACCAGATCAAAGGCTTGGGTGAGATCGGGACCACCTTCATTTTGGTATTTCGTTTCAGGGGCCACGCCCAGCGCCTGACAAAAATCTTCCTGATGCATCCGCTGAAGTTGTATCTGTCCGGGTTTGCCTTGCTTCGCTAGCTGTCGATCATAGCGTTCAACCAACAGGAAGCGTTGATCGCTAATTCCATGGATGCTGGCTCTGGCAACATCCAGTTTGAGCGCGGCGGCCAGGCGCATGCAAAAGCCTTCATTGAAGACGCTGCCCTCCACGCCCGCAATCGGAGGCTTGATGATGTGGGAGCTTGGCGCACCTTGCAACGGCACGCCAACGCGGTGGCCTTCGGCGACAACAGGTAATTTGTCCTGCGCACCGGCGAGTGACAGGCGAATCCCGTCTTCGCCGGCGAGCATAGGTCGCTTGGGCATTTCATCGAGAAGACGCATCAGTTGCGTGCCATCGAGCCAGCGCACCGCACCTGCCGAATCGGGCGCAACGGGATTCTGGCCGGGCACCAGCAAGGTCACCGCGCCAGCACATTCGCCGCCAATGCCATCGAGCAAGCCAAAGTCGTTCTTGCCGGAAACATGTAGCGCATGGGCGATCAGGTTTCGCTTGTTGCCCTCAGGTAAGAGCCCCACGAAGTAGGGCCGGGCTGCGCGGTCATCGAACGGCACAGTTCTAAGCGGAAGTGATTGCGATAGCGGGATTGTGTCGCCACTGATGCGATCGTTCGTTGAGTTCTTTTCCAGCCAGTCCGTTGCGTAGGAAAAGCTCAGTCGTCCCTCGATCTGCGACAGCGTGCCGACATGTTCCCCTAATAGCCAGACCTCCAGTTGCCTGGGCATGCTAAGTCGCCTTTTCGCCGGATGGCAGGCCGTCCACGGTCAACTTGGCACCGAGCGCGTGCAGCACACGGAGGATATTTTCCAGGCGAAGCGTAGGCTTGCCGGCTTCCATGTCGACGATGAAGCGCACACCGACGCCAGCCGCGAGCGCGAGTTTCGGCTGGGTGAGTCCAAGCTGCTTGCGTGCTGCACGCGCGGCTTGGCCAAGTGCGTGAGGGGTATCAATGGTGATGGTCATGAAAATTTCCTGTTCGGGAAATTATCGCCATCAGACCGGCAAAATGCAATACAAATTTCCTGATCGGGAAATAACTGATCGTGGCAGCTTCTTTCCCACCAAAATATCCCGAACGGGAAACATAAACCGGGCTATTGCACGCTGGCCATTTGCGCCGCAAGAATAACGGCACATAGAACTGGGTGTCGTTTCCTTTCCGTGCCAAAAGTATTGACTCGGTCAACAAATTGACTATACTTAACCAATCAGTTAACTATAAACCCCCTTGCACACAAAAATGCGCCCACCCACCACTGACCCCCTAAGCGCAACATTCGCCGCCCTGGCCGACCCTACGCGACGGGCGATGCTCGCGCGATTGGCCTTGGGAGACGCGTCGGTCAACGAACTCGCGGCCCCTTTCGCGATGAGCCTGCCTGCCGTCTCAAAGCACATCAAGGTCCTGCACAAAGCCGGGCTCATCACCAAAGGTCGTGACGCCCAGTGGCGGCCATGCCGCATCGATGGCGTGCAACTCAAAGGGGCGATGGACTGGATTGGCCAATACAAACAATTCTGGGAAGAACGCCTCGATCGCCTGGATGCCTACTTGCACACCTTGCAATCACCCTCAACCTCGGGAGGAAAAACTTGAAACCCACCTATGAACCCAACTCGAAATTGGATCTCAGTTTCATGCGCGTCGTCGATGTACCGAAATCGCTGGTGTGGCGCGCGTGGACAGAGCCTCAACTTCTGATGCCCTGGTTTTGCCCTTTGCCATGGAAGACAATCGATTGTCAAATTGACTTGCGGCCTGGCGGCATTTTTCGCACCACGATGCAGTCGCCGGAAGGCCAGGAATTTCCCAATGCCGGCTGCTATCTTGAAGTCATTCCGCAGACCAAGTTGAGTTGGACCAATGCCCTGCTACCCGGCTTTCGACCCAGCCGACCCACCGCAACCTGCGGCAGTGAAGACGTGAATTTCATGTTTACCGCCGTGATCGAATTGGCGGATCACGCGGGCGGCACTCGCTACACCGCCACCGTGATTCATGCCGACGAAGAGGGTTGCAACAAGCACGCCGCGATGGGGTTTGAAGGCGGTTGGGGTACCGCGCTGGATCAACTCGTCGCAATGATCAAGAAAGGCATCTGACGATGAACTCGCAAACAGCCGAAACAATAAATGCAACGACAACGCGTGAAAGCGAACGTGAAGTGGTGCTGACGCGCGAAGTCGCCTTCCCTCGCGAATTGGTCTGGATGGCGATGACCGTCCCCGAGCACCAAAACAAATGGTGGGGACCTGACGGATTCAGGAACGAACGCGTGATCATGGATTTTCGCGTCGGCGGCGCATGGACATTTGATATGGTCGCACCGGACGGCACCCTCTATCCCAACCATGTGGTGTTCAAGGAAATTACGCCCCTGTCGCGACTGGTTTTCGACCATGGCGACGGCTTGCGCGTTTGGTTCGAGTCCCATATCACCTTGCAAGAAACCGGCAATGGCACGCTGATCACGCTGCGCCATCTATTCCCGAGCCGGGAATCCCGCGACGAAGTGGTCGAGAAGTACGGCGCAATCGAAGGCGGCAAACAACATCTCGCCAAACTTGAAGCCTACCTCACGCAATACGTGCCTTAACCGGCGGCGTCAATTCGAAAGTCGATCGGGCGCGGCGGTTTTGGCTGGGGATTGACCCTGCATCAATTCAATCAAACCCGCCCACCCCTCCACCCTAACCCGCGCCACCGGCGTCGTCGAGGCGGAGGCACCCTTCCCGTCGGGCCGATAGACAATAATTTCGGCAATCTCCAGATGCATCCACTCTTCTTTTTTCACCGAGCCGTGAACATGCGAGACCAGCAGCGTGTTGGTGCCGCGTGGTGGCACTTCTTGCAATTGCCGTCGCCGCGCGGCGCTGACATCGAAGCCTTCGCGCAGGCCCGCCGGGTTGAGATCATCGGTAATTTCGTAAGGGCCGAGGCCGAGCAGGCGTGCGGTGTCGCGATTACGGCAAGGTTGTGAAGATCGCAACGTTCCGATGGGGATTTTCAGTTCGCGCAACGCCGCACCTACCGTGCGCGCTTGTTCTTCGCCAACCGGCGTGAGATTACTGGTATCGCACTTCTCCGTGGTCGGCGGAATTTGCAGTGCATGACGCATGTACAACACATATCCGCCGCCGCGCAATGCGTCGACAAGTTTTGCACCTTTCAATTCATTGGCAGGATCAACCAGCGGCAAAACGGGAATGGCAGGTGGCACCGGCGGCGCGATTTGTGCCATGAGCAACGTCGACATCAGCATGGAAAATGCCAATGCAATTTTCAAAATCCACGACTTCATAAACTCTCCCTCACGCGCCAATAACTCGCAAATCTTGGCAATCCCGTTTTGGTCAGCCCGCGATGCGTATACGTGATGGTCGCACCTATTGGTGGCGGATTTGCCCGCACCGCGTCGCTAAAGCCAGTGCCGATATTGAAGCGTTTTCCATCGGGCATTTCCATGCGCAGCGCGCCGAGCATGCCGACGTATTTTCCCTTGCCGGGAATGTGCGCAACCACCACGGCCTCGGTATCATCGAGCGGTTTCAGTTTCAATAGCGCATCGCTGCGGCCGGTCAC
>JANOKK010000466.1:0-1840 GCA_031419255.1 Betaproteobacteria bacterium | reverse complement strand
TCGAATCAACCACCACGTTGATAGCCTGGGATTAAAGCCTCATCCACAGCGTCCACCTGCGCCGCGTCGAGAAACTGCTCCGCGTATTTCAAGTACACCTTCTCCCGCACAAACACATCGAACAAATCAGGGTCAATGTGTCCATTCAATTTGAATTTTCCAAGGATCTCCAGTGATTCGGAAAGTGTCTTGCCGGGCTTGTAGGGCCGATCCTTTGCAGTAAGTGCCTCAAAGATATCGGCGATGCCCATGGTTCGCGCCTGCACGCTCATCTGGTCGCGCGTAAGGCCCTTGGGGTAGCCTTTTCCGTCCATACGTTCATGGTGGCCGCCCGCGTATTCTGGAACGTTTTTGAGATGCTTCGGCCACGGCAACGCTTCCAGCATATTGATCGTCGCATCGATGTGGTGGTTGATGATCTTGCGTTCGGCGGCGCTCAATGTGCCGTATTGAATATTCAGATTGTCGCGTTCATCGTCTGACAGAAAATTTACCGTTTCGCCGGTCGCATTTCTAAACGGATAACTCGCGATTAAATTTACTCGCGCCTGATCCTCCGCGCTCATTTTTTCACTGCCTTTATTCGCGTGATGGAGGAATGCACGATCATCTTCCAATTGCGTGATGCGCGCGGCGAATTCCTCGTCGGCGCGCCGCGCCGTGGCGGCATCGCCGGACGCTTGCGCCAACAACTTGGCCTTTACCATTGCGATCTCGGCGTCACGAATAAGAATGTCGAAACGCTGTGAAACCAAATGTACGCGATCGAAAATGGTTTCGAGTTTTGTGGCCTTGTCGACCACGTGAACCGGCGTCGTGATCTTGCCGCAATCGTGCAGCAGGCCGGCAATTTTCAACTCGTAGCGATCCTTGTCCGTCATACGGAAATCGGCGAGCGGCCCTTCCGTGGTTGCCGATGCGGCTTCCGCCAGCATCATCGTCAACGCCGGCACACGTTTGCAGTGCCCGCCGGTATAAGGAGATTTCTCGTCGATCGCGGTGTTAATCAGCTCAATCAGCGACTCGAACAGCATCTCCAGTTGCGTGATCAACATGCGGTTGGTCAACGCGATTGCCGCTTGTGACGCTAGCGATTCCGCGAGGCGCTGATCCTCGACCGTGAACGACATCACTTCGCCATCGTTGTTTTGTGCGTTCAGCAGTTGCAGCACGCCGATGATTTCGCCATCGTGATTCTTCATCGGAATCGTCAGGAACGATTTCGAGCGGTAGCCGGTTTTCTGGTCGAATTTTCGCGTTCCGGAAAAATCGAATCCTTCGACCGTATATGCATCCGCAATATTTACCGATTCATCGTGCAACGCCGCGTATGCGGCAACCATCGACGTATTTTCCGACCCATCACTTTGATGCAGCGGGATCGGATAGAAAGGGACTTCGTTTCCGGTGGTGCCACCCATCGCGATTTTCAGGCTGTCGTTGAGGACAATCTCGAATTTCAAGTGGTCGTCGAACACACGATAAAGCGTGCCGCCGTCGGCATTGGTTATGGTTTTCGCCGCTTGCAGAATGGTCTCAAGCAAACGATTGATGTCCTTCTCAGAAGAGAGTGCGACACCGATCTTGTTCAAGTACTCGAGGGACGTGAACAGCCCTGCGCTGACGGCGGCATCCGGCAGCGCGCGGAATGAACGGCTTATCGCTTTGGCGTCAGCGTGCGATGTCATCGACTTACTTGATGCAAACAGCCCGAACCTGTTTCATGTCGGTAATACCCATCATCACCTTTTCCATGCCGTCCATTTTCAGCGTGCTCATGCCTTCTTCAACGCATTTGACAAACAGATCGGACACCCGCGACTTCTCCTGAATCATTTTC
>JANOKK010000465.1:0-1091 GCA_031419255.1 Betaproteobacteria bacterium | reverse complement strand
CTTGCGTCCCGCTGCCGCCGCGACCAATTATCAGAACATGTGGTGGAACCCTGCCGAATCAGGTTGGGGCGTGAATATTGCGCAACAGGACAACACCATGTTTGCCACCTGGTTCATCTATGGCGCGACCGGTCAACCGCTGTGGCTGGTGATGTCGAATGCGCAGCGATCAGGAACGGCGGGAAATACTTTTGTCGGCGACTTGTTGCAAACCACCGGCACTGCGTTTTCGACAACGCCGTTTGTGCCGTTGCAGACAGCGAATATCAGTAAAGTAGGCTTGGCGACATTTGTTTTTTCGGATGCGCGGACGGGGACACTAACCTATACTTATTCGCTTAACAATTCGCCGATCATGACAGTCGTGAAATCGATCACCCGCCAGGTGCTGTCAAATCTCAATCTAACGGGCACGTACTTCGGCGGAATTTTCCGCACGGCCACCTGCACCAACAGCGGCGTCAGCAACAGTACTTTCCAGATCGACCACACGCCCACAACCGGTGCTGTGCGCATCGTCGAAGCGGGCGGAAACCTGTGTCTGTTCACCGGTACGACCACGCAATTTGGCGCCATTGTCGAGGCTGCCGGAAACTATCAGTGTCAAGGCGAAACCGGCACATGGACCGGCAAGGAAGGCATCGCGACAGAATCCAGTCTGTCGATTAAACTCGCGCTGCAAACCGGTGCCGGTATTTGCAATGCAACCTTCGGTGGATTCAAATCACCGTGAAAGACATCATGCCATCGTTCAAGGGTATCTTGCTGACAAAGTCCGATGCCGGATTCAATGCGGCACTTATCGACATCGACGAATCGCAACTGCCATCCGAGGGCGATGTCACGGTTGCCATTGAATATTCGACCATCAATTACAAGGATGGCCTCGCGATCTGCAACAAATCTCCCGTGGTTCGCAAATGGCCGATGGTCGCTGGCATCGACGGCGCGGGGACGGTGATTGAAAGCACGCATCCCGATTGGAAGCCCGGCGACAAATTCATCCACACCGGCTTCGGCGTCGGCGAAACGCATTGGGGATGCCTTGCCGAAAGGGCGCGTTTGAAAGGTGAGTGGCTGGTGCCGCTGCC
>JANOKK010000464.1:0-5133 GCA_031419255.1 Betaproteobacteria bacterium | reverse complement strand
ATTGTTCCATTCGCACCTGCGCTCGGCGTCACGGCGTATGTTGTGCATGCAGTCGATGGGCATGGCGAGCCCAAGTACTCCCAAATATACGATGTAAGCGTCATTGGTCCGCCATAAAGTGACGTTCCGTTGGCGGCAAATCCACGCTGTGAGTTATTGACTGCGGGGCTGCTTCCCGCCGCGACGTTGTTTGACTCGGCGAAAACAGACTTTATCCTATCTTGGAACGGCCAAGGCCAAAGATCAACGCTGGTCAGTTGGTTAAATCCGGCTTGTCCCCAACGCGTACCCGAGACTCCATATTGCTTAAGCACGATTGCTCCGGGCGAGTTATTCAGGAAGTTGGCGGGATTGGACATCGGCTTGAGCAAGGAAGACGGCGGCGCACTCAGCAAATCAACGGCAGCGCCCTGCACGCTTCCCCCTATGGTCAGATTGCTACCTGTACCGCCCTGAATTCCTACCGCGCTTGGAAGGCTATTGGGAATATCCCATACGACCGAATTGGTGACGTTGCCAGTGGAACTAAGATCCCTCATGAAGATACCGGATGTTCCAGCCCCCTCATTTACAACCATGCTCCCCTGAATCGTTACATTCAATGCATTCTTTGGTGTATAGATACCTGCAATTTTTTCCAAACCCCCAAGCGTGCCCGGATTCTGACCATTGATTGCAATGACATTTTGATATAGATGATCAGTGACACCATTGCCAATATCGTTGCCCTGAGTTGCAAAAGTCGCTTTCGCCTGAGACGAATTTGAGTAATCGAAGCGACCGACAACCCTACGCCAGATATTTCGTTGAGTTGTTGCAGTGGCACCGCCTTGGGAGAAGCAATACCTACATGCGCCTGTACCAGCTACATCCTCAATCAGGGTATCGCTTCCCATTACTTCAAGTAATCCACCAAATGCGTCAATGTCTCCTCCGCGTTTAAAAATCGAGCGTGAAATAGTATTGAAATTACCGGCGACGACTCCGGTAAATGCTGGGTTGGTCGTGCCGGACATATCAAATATGAACCCGTCGACTGCGATATAGTTACCGCTGAGATTTACGTGATTGTCTGCTACGCCTAGTGCCGTAAGACTTTGGATTCTCACCTGCATCGGTGTTTCTGCGGTGATTGTGGTGTAGCGAGTTGCCGTGCCGCTTGGGACGTTACTAATGAAGTTCGGTTTGTCAGAATAGACGCCATTCTTGACAATCAAAGCCCCGCCACCTGTAAGCATGCTTACACCCTTGCCGATGGTCTTCCATGGATTGCCGACTGAACCATCGCCTGTAGAATCGTTACCTGTAGTCGCAACGTATTTGGGTGTCGCGGCTGCAAAACTCGCAATCACCGAGCACAATCCTGTGATTGCGTTTGTAGTATAGGTCGACCCCACCAAGTTTCCACCGCAAGTTCCGGTCACCGTGGCATTAAATCCTAGCGAGGGCGCAATCGTAAAAGTCGTCGTCGCGCCATTCAAGACTGTCTGCGCGGTGGCTGGACTAATCGTTCCGTTAGCACCGGCCGATGGAGTTACGGTATAACTGTTGCGAACAAAGGTTGCGCTTACCGTGCATGCGGTATTGATTGCGCTTGTCGTGTATAGCAATCCCACCAATGAACCGCCGCAAGTTCCGCCGACGACCGGAGTGTAGTTTGCATTGGGTGAAACCGTAAACGATGCGGTTGCCCCAATTGCAATGGACTGAACCGTTGAGGGAGTAATTACACCATTTGTGCCCGCGCTGGGAGTCACGGCAACGCCCATACCCAAAAAGGAAGCCACGACGGTGCAATTGGCAATGATCGGGTTTGTTGTATAGCTGTTCCCGACGAGGACACCACCACAGGTTCCGCTTACCGATTTGGTAAATCCCGAATTTGCCGTAACTGTAAATGAGGGAGTCGCTCCGTAATTGATGGTTTGTGACGTTGACGGGCTAATGGATCCATTTGCCCCTGCGCTTGGACTGACCGTAAAGGTGTCGGCAGTAAATACAGCGCCGCACACGGATGGCGAAGTTAGGGTGATTGAACCAGCCATACATGGGCCGGACGCGCTTGTTAAATTTGAGCCAAGATTTGCCGTTGCGTCAAACGTTATAAATGTCCCAATCGGGAAATTCGCCGAGCACACCGTCGGACAGGATATTCCCGGAGGAGTGGATGTGACGACTCCGCCGCCCGTTCCGGTAAGAACAACCGACAGTGGAAGCTGGCCGACTGGCGTCAATGTCTGGCCAATTCTGGACTTGACTACAGAAATGTCGGATGCGCTTATTGCCCCGGTAACTCCGACATCATTGAAAAAATTTGCGGCATTCACCACATTTCCAGACGTGGATTTTACAGATGTTACATCTGCAGCCTCGACATCACCTGAATTGTCGACGTCTCCTAGCAAGAAGCCGACTGACGTCGACGCATAAACCACAGCGGCACCATTACGGAGTGAAACCGTAACACGGGAATTGTTCGGAATGCCAGCCAAGGTCACGATCACTTCGGTACCAATAACTTGGAAACTTGTTGCGCCGATCGGCGCATTCTGCGGATCAAGTGACGTTACGCTCACCGGGGCAGCCGCTGCCGCGCTGAATTGGAAAATGATTCTGTGACCTGCGCCAATTGTGCGTGGTTCCACAGTGACTGCTCCACCAATCGGCTGTGCTGTATCGAGTGGCAGATCAAATACTCCAGTTACAGCGTGCGTTTTTCTCGATTTCACGCCGGTCAAAGTCTGCGCATCAGCAACAATTGAAAATCCAAAACCAATTATTACAAAAGTGCATGCGAGCATCTGAAGTAAAGTCATCCGCGACAAATTTGTTGGTCGCATAGTGTGTTTACGTCTTGACGGTTGCGGAAGATATAGCATTGTGCCTTGTATTGTAGCTGCTCCGAATCAAAAGGCGTAGCGACCCCTACGCCCCCCCAAAGGCAATCCAGTCTCGCCTGCTGTATACGGACTCCGTGCATTTCAGATTCGCAATTTCATTCATCAATACTACGCGCGCCAGCGCGTGTCAATCCCTCAACGCAAATCGAGCTGCTCTCTACAAAAATTCGGTCCCACGCCAACCAAAAAAAAACTCATGAATTAAATAATCCATGAGCTTTCTGAAACGGAGCAAAAAAATGCTCCAGGTTCATCTATCTACCGAGATCCTTGCGCCAACAACACAACACGAACTGAATAGAAAAGTATTAGCAAATCAAATAGCAATCGATGATTTTTTACGTAGTACAAATCATATTCGAGTTTGTCGGCAGAATCGTCCACGGACGCACCATACTTGTGACGAACTTGTGCCCAACCTGTCACTCCCGGCTTGACGCTATGCCGCGCGGCATAAAAAGGTACCTGCGCAACAAGCTGTTCGACAAAATACGGGCGCTCAGGGCGAGGGCCTACCAAACTCATTTGGCCTGCCATCACATTGAATAGTTGCGGCAATTCGTCGATTCTCGTCAAACGCATGAATCGACCAAATCTGGTAACGCGAGAATCGCCAGTTTGTGCCCACTGTGGCTTTCCATCCTTTTCGGCATCTACGCTCATGCTGCGAAATTTCAGGATGTTGAAAGTCTTTCCCCCGAGACCGACTCGCAGTTGGCGGTAAATCACGGGGCCCGGGCTGTCGAGCCTAATTGCGATTGCCGCAATCAACATCACAGGCAATGCCAGCACAAGCAAGGTAAGGCTCGCGACCATATCAAAGGCGCGCTTAACAAACATTCGCAACTTGCCTTGCCTGAATCCATCGCCAAAAATGAACCAGCTTTCGCGTAGCAAGTCGATTCTTACTCGGCTTCGATGCAGCTCAAAGAAAGAAGACAAATCGGTTACTTTAATTCCGCGTAGTTTGCAATTGAGCAGATCCGTCAATGGCAATGATCCGCCTCTTCGCTCTCGCATGGCGATTACGATTTCACTCACGTTGTGTTGGCCGGTGGTGTCACCAATCGATTTTGAAGGTGAGAGAATTTTGCTTGCCGGAATCGAACTATCAACTACCTGATCCGCATACGGCGAATAAAAGCCGACAATTGAAAGTCCGCGTGCACGCGAATTATCGAGTGTTTCTTTAACCGCTGCCGCATCGCTCCCTACACCCAATATCAAGACCCTGCGGTGCGTCAATGGAGAAACCCTGCTAAAGAGGAAAACAGCGAGCTTTCCACTAAATCCTAGCAGCATCGTTCCCGCCAAACAGGGAATGCACACGCTACCGTCTGGCAACTTGTAAAAGAGCCAATGTAGGCCAGGCAATACCACGAGAAAAGCCAACATTACGCGCGAGACAATTGGCCAAAAGCGATCCGGTGAATTATTTCGGTATAGGCCCAACGCGCCCGTGAGGATCACCATTGCAAGCACTATTGCCAACGCTCCTGGTACTGAATTCACGAGTGCTGCACTACCACCAGGATACAAAAGCATGTATCCAAAGAGAATTGCAAAAAATAGGCACACCGAATCAAGCGCCACAAGGAAAAGTGTACTGAGCGGAAAATAGTACCGTATTACACTAACCATCAAGATCTCCCAATCTACTGTTATTACTGTTCTCGATTTGCACTAACTTCGAAGCTTTGAGACTCTTGGAAACAGAGATTCCTGATGTTATTCAGGGAAATTTGTTTCGGCGAAATCTAAATTGCTTCTATTTTTATATGGCGCGCGCGGTAATGTTTTTTTAGAAACCAATATGACTTACATGACTTGCCAAATTTCTTACCTAGAATTGCAAACTGTTTCAGCCAACGCAGGGTGCGACGTTTACTGAACATAATCCGTTCAGGCGTGCCAAAATATGAACCAGATCACAAACTGTGAAATATAGTGAACCTCCCGCTAACTCAACGTGCTAGGCATTTGAATTTATTGAAAAATGTCTGTTGCAGTAAATTGTACTTCCAATATTGGAATCAATTTTTCGCGGCACGGGCATAAATTGTAAGTAATAAAAACAAACGCCCCGAGGAAATATCCTCGGGGCGTTTGTTTCAATAAGGTCTTGGCGATGACCTACTTTCGCACGGGTAAGACCGCACTATCATCGGCGCAACGTCGTTTCACGGTCCTGTTCGGGATGGGAAGGGGTGGGTCCAACGCGCTATGGTCGCCA
>JANOKK010000463.1:0-7725 GCA_031419255.1 Betaproteobacteria bacterium | reverse complement strand
TGTCGATGCTGCTATGGTCGGCGCCGATTTTCGTGCCCGCGTGGCCGCTCGCAGCACTGTTTGCATTACTGATTGCGTTCGGCTTTTTCAGCGGTTGTTTCATCCTGAGTTTTGCCTTCGCCAAAGAATCGGGCCCGGCGCGACTCGCCGGGAGCGTATCTGGGATCAGCAACATGGGCGTGATCATGGGGCCGATGATGATGCAACCGCTGGTCGGCGTGATTCTCGACAGCCGGTGGCAAGGTGCCCTGATCGACGGCAAGCGAATATTCGATTTTGCGTCGTATCAGCGGGGATTTTCGTTGATGCTGATTTGGGGCATCGTTGCGTTGTTGTTGCTGGCGATGACCAAAGAAACCTATTGCAGGCAGGCCAATTAGGGTCGTGCTAACGCGTACTTCGCACCCGTTTCCGATAGCCCATCCAGCCGGCAAGACCACAAAGCATGATGGCGGCCATGCCGATTGCGAGGCCAAGTGGTGAGTGTGAGAGCGCAGGCGAAAGCAGTCCCGCCACCACGGCGTTGATGACGCCACCGACAAAGGCCGTCAACGAGGCCGCCATGCCGCGCCGCGACGGAAATAAATCCATGACCAACAGCGACAAGGACGGGTACGCAATCGATGATCCGATCGCATACAGAAATATCGGCATCACGGCCCACGGCAGCGCCGGCGCGCAACACAACGCGTATCCCAGGTTCAGTAACGCCGCCAACGCCATGATCGCGTAACCGGCACGAATGGTTTTTGCCGGCGACCAGCGTCCGGCGACACGCCCGGAAATGAATGCGCCGATCATGATGCCGGCGATGCCCGGGACAAACAACCATGCGTACTCGGTCGGGCCGAGGTGCAAGTGCTCAGGCAAATATACCGGTGCCGACAGGATGTAGAGGAAATAGCCGTTGAAATTGCAGCCCACCGCCAGCGACAACAGCAGAAACGGAATGCTCGCGCCGACTTCCCGATAGCCCGAGAGCAAGGGCTGCAACCGAAACGCGTGACGTTTTTCCATCGGTAGCGTTTCGTGAAACGCGAAAATGCTGGCACCCAGCAGCAGCGCCGTAAAAATCGCGACAAACCAGAATATTGCGTGCCAGCCGAAATGCGCATAAAGAAGGCCACCGATGACCGGTGCCGCCGCCGGTGCCAGGCCGAACCACATCGTGACCATTGACATCAGCCGCTGCGCATCGGCGTCGGCGTACAGATCGCGAATCATCGCGCGACCAACCACCGTCCCCGCGCCGACCGATGCGCCTTGCAGGACGCGGAAAAACAACAACTGGCCGATGGTCGCTGACATCGCGCAGCCAATGGTGCCGATCAGGAACACCGTCAATCCCCATAGCATCACCGTTTTGCGTCCAAAGCTATCCGAGAGCGCGCCGTGAAACAGAAACATGAAGGCAAACGCAAGCAAATACACCGAAAACGTTTGCTGCATTTGTAATCCGGACGCACCCAAATCCCGGGCGATGGGCTCGAACGCGGGAATGTAGGCATCGATTGCGAATGGCCCGAGCATGCCGAGCGACGCCAATAAAAGCGCGAGCAGCCACCGGGGTGTGGCGTGGTGGCGGTGGCGTGGCGGGGTCATAGGGCTTGGCAAAACCCTAGCGTTGGCGGGGTTCTTCAGGCAATTTCCGACTGAACGCAGCAATAGGTCTTGTTAGGCATTGTACCGGTCGACGCGATGGACTTGGGAACGCCACTTTTTCACCGGCAATGTTGGCGCGCGCTTGCGCGCCGCCTCTTACCGCTCGATAATGAAGGATTTGCCTTCCCAACTTTGCGCGGACAATGAATCTCGACGAACTGATCGCCACCAACATCGACGACGCCAGCCACGCACGCGGTGCCGCTTACTGGCGCAAT
The DNA here is from genome assembly GCA_031419255.1 of Betaproteobacteria bacterium. Lineage (GTDB taxonomy): Bacteria > Pseudomonadota > Gammaproteobacteria > Burkholderiales > Usitatibacteraceae > UKL13-2. Next base: position 5,845 of record JANOKK010000463.1, on the reverse strand, counting down.
GGCAACGTACGTTCGGCCAAATGGCAAAAGCGCGGGCGCGATGCAGCGGTGCTGATTGGCCGCGTCACCGGCTCGGTCGGCTATTACGATCAAGTCGTGCGCGTCGATATTGCGCGTGGGACGATCGATGGCGAATGTAGTTGTCCGGTCGGACACAATTGTAAACATGTGGTGGCCGCGTTGCTGGCGGCAGGAACCGCGCCAAGCTCAGACGGCGAAGCCACCATCGGATCAACCAAGTCGAGCGAATGTGCATTGGCAAATGAGTTAGCGGGTGAAGCGGCGGCGCGCAAGGCGGCAGCCCGCCGCGCACCACCTGCAATGCCGCTGCCGCACGCGATCGAATTGTGGCTGAGCCAAGTCGCTGCGGCGCAAGCGAATCTGGGCGAAATATATCCGGCCGACGTTACGCAACGCATTCTGTATTTTTTTGAATCCTCGTCACCATTCACCGATCAGGGTGGCATGTTGCGTATTTTCAAGGCGCGGGTGAAGAAGTCGGGCGAGTATTCAAGCGTTGATCGCTACACCAACACCAATTCGATTTACAACCCGCCGCGCTATCTGCTGAAAAGCGATATCAATATCTTGCGGCAACTCACGTCGATCACCGGGCGCGGCTACAGTTTCGAATTCCCGCTTATCGGCGTCGATGCGGTGCTGGTGCGCGCAATCATCAATACGGGCCGAGCGCATTGGCTCGATGCGAACCATCCACCATTGCGTTGGGCCGCGCCGCGCATCGGGCGAGTGGAATGGATCACGCACGACAACGGCGACCGCCAGCCAAGGTTGCTCACCGATCCCGCCGCCGCCACGTTTGCAAGCGCGCCGCCGACTTACTTCGATGCCCTCACGTCTGAATGCGGCCTGCTGGAGTCTCTATTAACGCCAGCGGTGGCGATGGCGGTCGCGGCGGCGCCAGCGCTGCCGGCCAAATGGGTCGCACGGGTATCGCAAGAATTGCAGACCCGCAAACTTCATCAGGACATTCCGCTGCCCGCAGTGATGGAAGAAGAATCGTTGCCCGACTATCGACCGCAACCCATCTTGTCACTGGCCTCGCATCAAAGCAGCCGCTATGACACACGCACCTGGAAGCACATCGTCAATTTCGTGGAAACGGCATCACTGTCGTTCGATTATCTGGGTGAAAAAGTAACGGGGAAAAATCCGCCTGAAATAAACCGCGTCGAAGGCAATCGCTTGTTTCGCGTCGTGCGCAACACCGTGTTTGAACGCGCCGCGCGAGCACGCCTCACAGCCGCCGGCCTGATCGCGAGCGACAAGGCGCTGATGCGCGGCATGTCGCGCGAGATGCAGGGCAAGCTCATGTTTGCCGAAGCAAATAACGAGGAGCGCGCGTTTTCGCTTTGGAGCGAATTTCTGGAAACCACTGTGCCGCAATTGCGCGCCGAAGGCTGGCGAGTCGATATCTCCGGTGATTTTCGGTTCGATCTGGCACCAGTCGGCGATTGGTACGCGAATGTCGATGAATCGTCGAATCAATGGTTCGATCTGGAGATCGGTATCGAAGTCGGGGGCGAACGAGTCAGCCTGATTCCGATTCTGGTAAAACTGATTCACGCCCAGCCGACCGAGTGGGGATCGAAGGCGCTGCAAGCGATGGACGACGAGCGAATGATGATCGTGCCGCTTGGCGACGGTCGCAAAGCGGCATTGCCATTGGCGCGATTGAAACCATTGTTGGCAACGCTTTTTGAGTTGTATTTACGCGAACCATCGGCAAACAAGATTCGCCTGTCGCCGCTCGAAGCTGCGCGCCTAGCCGAAGTGGATCGCGCGTTGCAATTGCGCTGGCTGGGAGGCGAGCGCATGCGCCAACTCGGCGCACGGCTCGCGCGTTTTGAAGGTATTGCACCGGTCGAGGTGCCCGCCGAATTCCGCGCCAATCTGCGCGTCTATCAACGCGAAGGCCTCGCCTGGCTGCAATTTCTGCGCGAATACGAATTATCCGGCGTGCTGGCCGACGACATGGGTCTCGGCAAAACGGTGCAGACGCTCGCGCATCTGACAACGGAAAAAGTATCCGGCAGGCTTGATCAGCCGGCGTTGGTGGTCGCACCCACCAGCATGATGGCGACCTGGCAGTCGGAAGCGGCGCGCTTCTCGCCCCGCCTCAAGGTGATGGTGTCGCACGGATTGGATCGCCATGACCGCGGCGAGGTCTTCGCCGACTTCGATCTGGTGCTGACCACCTACGCGCTGCTGAATCGCGATGAAGAAAAATTGTTGGCGCAGCCGTGGCATATCGCGATCCTCGATGAAGCGCAGAACATCAAGAACCCGAAGACCAAGGCGGCCACCATCGCCTGTCGCTTGCAGGCGCGTCATCGACTGTGTCTCACCGGCACACCGATGGAAAATCATTTGGGCGAATTGTGGTCGTTGTTCCGATTCCTGATGCCGGGTTTGCTTGGCGATGAGAAAACCTTCAAGCGCGACTATCGGGCGCCGATCGAAAAGGAAGGCGATCTCGCGCGCCAGAAATTTCTCGCTCGGCGGGTGCGGCCATTCATGTTAAGACGCACCAAGGACTTGGTCGCGCATGAACTGCCGGCGAAAACGCTGATCACACAGAGTGTCGAATTCGATTCTGCGCAAGCGGATCTGTATGAAACCGTTCGCGCCGCGATGGACAAGCGGGTGCGCGAAGAAATCGCGGCAAAGGGTATCGCGAAGAGCCACATCGTGGTGCTGGATGCATTGTTAAAGCTACGTCAGATTTGCTGCGACCCGCGCCTATTGAAAACCGAGCGCAAAGGCAAACCGCCCGCTTCAGCAAAATTGATTGCGCTGATGGAAATGCTCGATGAACTGTTGGCTGAGGGGCGCAGCATTTTGTTGTTCTCGCAATTCACCAGCATGCTCGCGCTGATCGAAACCGAACTCGACGCGCGCGAGGTGAAATACGTGAAACTCACCGGCTCGACGCAAAATCGCAAAACGCCGATCGATCAATTTCAATCCGGCAAAGTCAAATTATTTCTCATCAGCCTGAAAGCGGGTGGAACCGGACTCACGCTCACTGCGGCCGATACCGTGATCCACTACGACCCGTGGTGGAACCCTGCGGTGGAAAATCAGGCGACTGATCGCGCGCACCGCATCGGCCAGGAGAAGCCCGTGTTCGTCTACAAACTGATCGCGAAAGGCACGCTGGAAGAGCGCATCGTGGAAATGCAAAACAAGAAAGGCGCGTTGGCGGCGGGACTACTGGATGGCGATGCGAGTGCGGCGGTCGGGTTGAATGCGGAGGATTTGAAGGCACTGTTTGAGGTGGTACCGGGCTGACCATTGCCTGCCCACGAAAGCGATTTACATTCGGCATTCACAACCGAAATATCCATTTGCGTCGCTTAGAATTAACTTCTTTTTCTGCTGACAGGAATAATGTCTGCTATCCGAATACATCAGATTTTCTATTCCGATGAAACCCGTCGTCAACTCGATCCGGGCTTCATTGAGCTCGACAATCTGAAGAACGAGCGGCCCGATTGGCGCGAGTACTGGCCGATTCGTCGATACCTTCTCGACAATTCGCCGGAAGGCAATGACTTCATCGGATTTTTTTCTCCAAAGTTCCGCGAAAAAACCGGACTTAGCGCCGAAGACGTGACGGCATTTATATCCAAGCTTCCCAGCGAGACGGATGCGGTGCTGTTTTCACCGTTCTTTGACCAGATCGCGGCGTATTGGAACGTGTTTGAACATGGCATGAATCATCATCCCGGAATGTTCGAGACCTTCAAACTCACGTCCGAAGCGCTGGTGCCTGGCGTGATGCTGGAGTCACTCGCCACCGATTCGCGCAACACAGTCTTCTCGAATTTTTTTGTCGCGCGCGCGCCGTTCTGGAAAGAGTGGCTCGCAAAGAACGAGATGCTGTTTGCCATCGCCGAGGACGGTGCGAGTGGGCTCGCGAAACGCCTCAATACGAAAGTCGACTATCGCGACGGACATGTACAAGCAAAGGTTTTCGTCATGGAGCGCGTCGCCACACTGATGCTCACCACCAATCCTGCATGGCGAACGCGCGTACATGATCCGTTGCTGCGGCCTATCGATTCGCTGTTCCAGCCGTTTCGGCTCGAATTGATTTGCCTGGATGCGCTGAAGATTGCCTCGACCACGCGCGATACAGTGGAATACCGCGCTGCCTATCGCTTCATCCGCGAGCAGATTTCAGAGCGTTCAAAGGCGATGCAAAAGGGACGCACGAAAAACTGAATCGCCCGGAGTCACGCGTTCGCGACGCTTCATTGCGGCGATCGTGCGTACAGCTTTTTCAATAGTGGCAACCGCGCCCGCACACCTTCATTGAAAAAAAATACTTCGCCGGCAACGCCTTCACGACGGTTCGCTTCGAGCATCAGCGTGATCGTTTGATCGGACGCACGATAGTTTTTCCCCGCGTCGAGCAGGATGCCTGGCGTCAATCGCCGGATATCGGTTTCGCCTACCTGCGCCCGCGTGATCGCCCGCAACGTCGCCTGATAGGCGTTGAAATCTTTGCGATAAAGCTGCGGCGAAATATTGTCGACCCAGCCATTGCGCACCCACGCGGGCCAATCCTGCAGGTACTCCTCGCGGCTCCACGGAAACACACTGGGTGCCATGCTAATGACGATTGTCGGTTTGCGCCTCTTTGCCTCGCCGTGAATACGCGCCATGAAGTGGTTCAAGCGATCCGCGCGCCACTGCACCCATGCCGGGTCTTTCGCGTTCGACGGCGGCGGGCGGCCCTCGTGCGCGGCCTCGTACAACGCGACCGTTCCCGGGTTGTAGCCCCCTTCTGAAGGCATCGCCGGCAAACGATCATCGCCTTGAATGCCCGCGACATCGTATTTTTCCACGACCTCCATCATCAGCGATAACATGAAGTCCTGCACTTCGCCATCCAGCGCATTCAGCCAGCGAAAACCATTCTTGATCACCGGTTTTCCCGCCGCATTCATCGCGACCCATTGCGGTTTTATCTCGGCAATCTCGCGGCCCTTACCCCCGTTCATGTCGGTGGCGAAACCAAACTCGAACCAGGCGAATACCTTGATGCCGAGCGGCTTCGCGGCATCGATGATTTCTTGCAGCGGGTCGCGCCCTCGCATGCGCTCATCGATTTCAACCCCGGTGAATGCTTTCATCACACGGCTGGGATAAAGCGTGCGGCCCTGATTCCACATGACGACAAACACGGTGCTGATGCCGACATCCGCAAGTTCGCGTAGCTGCGTGTCAATGGTCGCCCGCGTGGTGAAAAAATCGGTGTGATCAGGGGTGGGAATCCACACGCCACGTATCGCGCCCTCAACGCGCATTGGCAACGCGGGCGCCACTGTCGTGGTGGGCGAAGGCGCTGCGGCAGCGAGGTTTGAAAGCAAGGCTGCGACAACGATCAAAAATCGGTAATGTATTTTGCGGCAGTACATTGGGCATTCTTGCCTTGACAAAAAAATCTAGCACTGGCGCGCGTTTCCAAGACAAAAGCGCCGAAACACCGCGCTGGTACTCGGGTTTATGGTGAAAATTTCCTACGCCAAATTTGCCTTATCCATCTTCCGATATTGAATCGCTTCAGCAATATGCCCGCCGGAAATATTTTCGCTGCCCGCCAAATCGGCAATCGTTCGCGCCACTTTCAGCACGCGGTGATACGCACGCGCCGACAGGCCCATACGCTGTATCGCGCTCTTCAGCAATTCTTCACCGGCGGCATCCGGTTTGCAAATCTCGTCGATCTCTTTCACCGCGAGCTTTGCATTTGGCTTGCCCTGGCGTTTCAGTTGAATCTGGAACGCCCGCTCGGTACGTTCGCGAATCGCCT
>JANOKK010000462.1:0-2151 GCA_031419255.1 Betaproteobacteria bacterium | reverse complement strand
AAGCCAAACTGTTGGCTTCCTCCGGGCTAGAAATGAAAAATGCCACATGAAGTGGCATTTTTGAAAGTTGGCGCGCCCGGCAGGATTCGAACCCACGACCCCTTGGTTCGTAGCCAAGTACTCTATCCAACTGAGCTACGGGCGCAACAAAAACATTATAACTTATCAACGTCGGACTTGCCACGATCGCAAGTGACTATCACGCTGATTACATGCACAAATCCGCGCTAAACCGATTGCGGATTTTGGCGGAGACCGAGGGATTCGAACCCTCGATGCAGTTTTTGACCGCATGCTCCCTTAGCAGGGGAGTGCCTTCGACCACTCGGCCAGGTCTCCGGTTATTCCAACAAACGAAGGGCGGATTGTACCGTTTCCACGCCCTCAGCGTCAAAAATCGAATCGCGATTCGATGGCTGAGCTATTTCAACTCGTTCAACAAGAACGCATATTGAAGCCCGGTTCGGTAGGCCAATTGCTGGTAGTTTGCGTATACGGGGTGGCCGCCTTCGATGTTTTCGTAATACATCGCCTCGTGCCCCTGCTCGATCATGCGCGCCATCATCTTGCGCGCATGGGCGGGATGCACGCGGTCATCGCGGGTGGACGTGACGAAGAAAAACTTCGGATACTTCACACCCGCCTTCACATTTTGATACGGCGAATACTTGGACATGAACTCCCACTCCTTCGGGTCGTCCGGATTTCCGTACTCGGCCACCCACGATGCGCCTGCAAGCAATTTGTCGTAGCGCTTCATGTCGAGCAGCGGCACGATACAAAGTACTGCACGAAAAAGCTCGGGGCGCTGTACGGCGACGGCTCCCACCAGCAAGCCGCCGTTGCTGCCGCCATGGATTCCAAGATGGCGCGGGGCGGTGATTTTTCGCACGATCAAATCTTCGGCGACGGCGATGAAATCGTCGAATACTTTTTGTCGATTGGCTTTGAGCCCCGCCTGATGCCAGCGCGGACCGAATTCGCCGCCACCACGGATGTTGGCGACGACGTAAACACCACCGTTGTTCAACCAAGCGTTGCCTACCGTCGCCGAATACGCGGGCGTTTGAGAAATTTCGAATCCGCCGTAACCGTACAACAGGGTGGGGTTCTTAGCATCCCACTTCATGTCTTTGCGCATGATCACGGAATAGGGAATTTTTTCGCCGTCCTTCGAGGCGACTTCGTATTGATCGACCTTGTAGGGCGACGCATCAAAGAATGCCGGCAGCGATTTCAGAGATTCCTGCGGCGTACCACCGCTGCCTTTGCCCGCCGTGCGTAGCCAAAGCGTGGATGGTGTCAGGTAGCCGGTGCCGTTGACAAAGTAGTCGTCCGACTCATCCGCGTCGACCGCAGAGACGCTCATCTTGCCGGTCACTTTTACATTGGCTTGCCGCTGCCACTTGCCGTTCACCAGTGCAAATTCCCAAATGCTGCTCTTGACGTTGTCCAGTTCATTGAGAATGAGATGGTTCCTGGTGAGCGTCCATTCAGCCAATGACTTGCGCTCGGTCGGCTCGAACAACACATCGAAATGACGGTCGCCTTTCAGGAACCGCTCGAAATTCATTGCAATCAACGAACCCTGCGCATAGGTTTTTCCGCCCACCGACCATGCGGATTTGAGGCGCAACCAAATACTGTCGCGCGCATGGCTCACTTGCGCGTCGGCGGGCACATCGAGTTTTCTGAGTTTGCCGCCCTCCCGCAAAAACATCTCGGTGGTGAAAAACGTCACACCGCGCCGAACAAACTGTCTTGGCGTAAAGCCTTTTTGTTCGCTCTTGAAGCCACCTACGCTAATGTCAGCCTCGGTGCCTTCGAAGACAGTTGCGCCGATTTCAAATGGCGTGCCCCGCTTCCATTCCTTGACGATGCGCGGATAGCCGGATTTGGTGAGTGATCCATCACCAAAGTTGGTCTGCACGAAGAGTGTGTTTCGATCAATCCACGACGCACTGCCTTTCGCCTCTTTCAATTCAAATCCACCGGCAACGAAACTCTTGCTCAGCACGTCGAATTCGCGGATCACGGTCGCATCCGCGCCGCCGCGCGAAAGATTCAACAGGCAGCGTTCATAACCCGGGTAGAGGCACGTCGCCCCTTTCCAGACCCAATTTTCTTTCTCGTCGCGGGCCAATTGATCCA
>JANOKK010000461.1:0-3503 GCA_031419255.1 Betaproteobacteria bacterium | reverse complement strand
ATAGATCCACTTTTTGCTTTGCCACATCGATGCCCACCACCGCATCGGTCGAGACCGCGTTCTCATTCATCGTTTTGACCTTCCTCGTATGCGGGCTTACGCATCCGCTATCGTCGAAAGAAAGATTCAAGCTTGGCGATGGCCCAGGTTACCGTTCGGACTGACTGAACGAGAAACGGGCAGGCGTGCTTAACTGACCCACAGGCTCTCTACATACCACGGCCTTCTGTCTTAACAGCATCGTCCCGCCCGACCGGCTCTACTTCGCTACTACAACAAAGTTGATCGGTATTGGCAAGATACGAGGTCTTGCAATAGAGCAAATAACGAGGTCTTGCTAACTGGCAAAATTAATGCAACTTAGTTAGACCTCGCACTTCTGTGTGACCATGCATTTCCTGAACGTCATTCGCTGCTTCGTTACCTTGCTCTTCTGCTGCGCCTTAGCGCGCCAAAGTTGACAGCGCCGGTCAATCGGCGTATCACCGCAGTTCGCTTTCTTGCAATTTTCCCGTGCTATGCAAATGACTTGCGACGCACCTGAATTTCGCTCAAGCGCAAACTGGCGATAACGCGGTGGTAACGTGTTCCCGCCATATTTTGTCAAATACGCATCGGGAGAAAAACATGAAAAAATTGCTTCTCGCAGCATCCCACGTCGCAGCCGTGGCGCTCACACTGGCATCCACCCCGGCGGTGGCCCAATCGCCGTTTGAGGGCACCTGGAAAACCGACATCAACAAAATTACGTTTTCCACCAAACCCGCCGAGCTGTTGTTCAAGGATGGAATGTATGACTGCAAATCGTGCGTCACCAAGACGGTGGTCAAGACCGACGGCGCCGATCAGAAAATCGACGGCAATCCGTACACCGATACCCTTGCCGTAAAGATCATCGACAAAAACACCGTTGAAATTACCTCCAAGAAGGGCGGCAAACAGAGCGGCTGGACCAAGCGCACCGTCGCCGCAGATGGCAAGAGCATGACGCTTGAATTCAAGAACGTTTCACCTGCCAATGGTGAAATCACCACGGGTTCGACGTTGTTCAAGCGTATCGATACGCAGCCTGCGGGCGCACACGCGGCATCGGGTTCGTGGGTCGGCACCAAGGCGTTGAGCCGTTCCGATAACTCGAGCACGCTTACTTACAAATCGAGCGGCGACATGATGAGCATGGCTTCTCCCGGCGGTCAATCGTACAACGCGAAGTTGGACGGCACCGACTCACCGTTCAAGGGCGACCCCGGCACCACCACGGTCGCCGTCAAGATGAATGGCAAGAATGGCATCGAGGAAACGTTCAAGCGCGACGGCAAGGTGACGGGCGCCAATAAGCGCGCGGTGGATGCCAGCGGTAAAACCATGAAAGTGGATTGGGAAAACAAGCTTGCCGGAACCAGCGGCAATTTCGTGATGGTCAAGAAGTAGGCGGCGCGGCGCAGGGTCACGTCTTGCACAATAGTGTGTTTCGCTCGCCAAAGCCCGCAGATCGCCATTCGGCGCGCTTTTCAGGCATTAATCGCCTGGAAAGGCGCGCCGGTGCTTGTGCCCGGAGTCGCGCGTCAATCCTCGCGTTCCCCGCCGGACTGAATGTTCGATATTTGTAGCACGGATGTGCTACATTGGCACCAACACTCAGGAGCGCGCCATGTCCACCACCACGATTCGACTCCCCGACGACCTTAAGGAAAAAGTTTCACGCGCTGCCAAGCGCGCGGGAACCACCTCGCACAATTTCATACTCGAGGCCATTGCCGAAAAAGCCGAGTTGACCGAACAGCGAAACGATTTTCTGAGTGTCGCGGAATCGCGATACGCGGCCATCGTCGTATCCGGGCGGACGATTCCATGGGCGGATATGCAGCGCTATTTGCAAGGCAAAGTTATCGGCAAGAAAGTATCCCGACCCGTCGCAAAGAAGTTGGCACGCTAGGTTAAACCGTGTCGAGAATCGAGCTTGCCCCGGAAGTCGCAGATGACTTTGAGCGCATCCTCGACCACCTTACCCAATACGAAGTTAATGACCGCGCCGCACGCATCGGTGAAATTATTCAGGCGATCAGCGTTCTTGAACACAATCCGCTGATTGGTCGGCCCGCATCAGGCGAAATGAACGAGCTCGTCATCGGTCGTGGCACGCACGGCTATGTTGCCCTGTACCGATATGTTGCCGTGATCGACAGCGTTTTTGTGCTGGCGATTCGCAGTCAACGGGAAGCGGGATATATGCGGGGGTAGCGATGGAAACTGGGTGACTCATCCAAGTGTCACAAGTCTCGCAATCGAGCATTTCCGGTGCGCCACAACCCGCAGATCGCCATTCGGCGGGCCTTCCACGGCTAAAACATCTTGAACGCCGCGCGGGTGCTTGAGTTTAGCTTACGACGTTCGCGTAATCCCGATATCACAAGATTGCTCTGCTACGTCTTTCATTTTGCATAAATACAAGACTCGCGCAACATACTCCCGGCGCGGAACATGCCGTGAAAATTGGATCCCCGCGTACGCGAAGATGACAGGCGCAATAGGAAGTCTTTTCTAGCGGCAATCGTTCGGCAACTGAGGGCGGGGAATATTCTCCGCCGAACATTGCCAGATGACGCGATCCGCGTTACCCGTTGGCGTCAAGAAGAGTTGGCCTTGGCGGCTAACCACATTCAACGAGATTTCAATGCGGCCATTGCGGTACGCGATTGTCTCGCGGACTGCGCCGCCGGAAACAGCCAGTTCGGATTGATCCAAAGGTAGCTTGCCGTTCCTGGCGTACGCGGCTTCTACGGCGGCGCGAAGTGGTGCTGCCTCTTGCCGGGCCCCGGCAATTTTTGAGCGTGTCACATAGTCCTGATACGCGGGAATCGCGATTGCAGCGAGGATACCGCCGACAAAGAAAAAGGGAACAACGCCGGCAATGATGCCCACCAGCCAGGAGGGAATGCCTTTTCCCGGTTCGCGGCGCACCACCGTTGAGACGGCCATGTCGTGGAGTCCCTGCTTGTGGGTGGTGAACGCGGCAGGCACGAAAAAAATCAGCCAGGTGATGAATGAAAGCAAATGGCCAAGCAGCTTCATGAATTGGCGAAGCAGCGCGGCACCAAACGTAAGCTTCTCGCCGTTCATTGTTTCAACCGTCAGGCCGCACGCTAGTTTACCTAACGTCGCGCGGTGCTCGGAACTCTCAAAATACGCGCCGTAGATGAGTACCGCCGCAATACCTCCAATGCCAAACGAAAACATGCTTAACAAAAAAAACGGCACGATCAGAATCAGATTGTCGATCACCGTCGCCGCGACGCGCCGCCAGAATCCTGCGTATGGCCACGGTGTTGCTTCTTTTGGGGCGGTTGATTGCGCAAATATGGTGGAAGATTCCATTTTTTCTCCTTGTTGTTGTCGTTGTTGAAGCTAGTTCAGTTTCATCCATCGCGCCGCAGTGTTTGATCCAGTCGTCGACATGGCGAGTTTAACCAAACAACTCCGTCCACGCGCGCGTCACCGCCTGC
>JANOKK010000460.1:0-2445 GCA_031419255.1 Betaproteobacteria bacterium | reverse complement strand
GGCAGGCGAGGCGGCCTGCTGACGCTTCGAAGCCGAGCAATTGCAGCCAATCTTTCATGCGCACCAGCGAGACAAATTGTCCCTGCCATGGGTAGCCTTTCGATGACAGCAGACGGCGCGTGCCGAACAGGCTCCAGGGATTGAATCCGAGAATGAGAATGCGCCCCTCGGGCCGCATCACGCGGTCGATTTCGCGCAGCACCTCGTGCGGATTATCGGCAAATTCGAGCACATGCGGCAGAAGGCACAGATCCACGCTTTGCGCGTCGAACGGTAACTCGTGCCAGTTCGCCAGTACATCGGCGACACCGCCCTCACCTTGCGGATTTACTCTCGCCCGATGCGCGATGCGTGATTCGCGCAGCAAATCGAATTGCGGTAAGCCCAACTGAATCGCGTGATAACCGAAAATATCCGGCACCACCTGATCCAGCCACGCCTGCTCGCGGGCGAGCAAATACGCACCCAGCGGCGAGTGAAACCAGTCGTGTAGACTGGCGTCCGAGCCGTTTGCCGGTGGCAGGTTTGGTGGCGAAATGGGCGTTTGCATGTTGAAATTATTGTAGCCGAATATTCACCGAGGCCGCGATTACGCGGCAATTTGACCCATGAATCCATTCTCCATTCGCTTAGCCACTGCCAACGATGTCCCCGTCATCCGCGACCTGATCCGCCAACTCGCCGTATACGAAAAACTCGAACACATGGTCGCAGGCAGCGACGCCATGATGCACGACGCCTTGTTCGGCACGCGGCCCGCATGCGAATGTGTGATCGCTGAGGAAAGTGGATTGCCCATCGGCTTTGCGCTTTACTTCACGACGTTTTCCACGTTTTTATGCAAGCCAGGCTTGTATCTTGAAGACTTGTTCGTGGTGCCCGCCGCGCGTGGCAAGGGCTATGGCAAAGCGTTATTGAAACATCTTGCGGGACTCGCCAAAGCGCGCGATTGCGGGCGCTTTGAATGGCGCGTACTGGACTGGAACGAGCCGTCGATCCAGTTCTACAATTCACTCGGGGCGACTATCATGCCGGAGTGGCATTTGGTGAGGATGAAGGAGATGGAGATTGGGGCTTTGGCGGGGTGATATTTGCGCAGCATTGATGTCGCTTAAATCTTGTCATCCTCGCCCTTCGACGGGCTCAGGGTAGACCGGGCAGTTGCCCGCGCGGGGATCCATTCTCACAATGTCGCGTGCATGAAATTCTCCGATTTTTCGCGACAACGTGACTCGATCGCTTTGATTCAATCCTGCGCGACCTCTTCGACAGTGGACTCGCTGAGTTGGCTCACGGTTTTGGCGCCTTGGGTTTTTTTGGCCTTGGCAGCTTTTGAATCTGTTTCGCCACTTTCTCGAAATCCGCATCCACACTGCGCGGCGTGGCGTCCAGTAATTTGCGATAGCGGGCATATTCACGCTCCGCCCGGGACTTGGCAGATTCGGCAGAAATCGTACCTGCATGCTCCAGCAACTCGCGTCCCGAGATTTTGAGGAAATCATCCAGCCTGGCGATCCAGTCCTGCATCGTCATCGGTTTTCGCTGCAACGCCTGCAGCTCGGCGTATTCGATGTAGAGGTTCACGATTCGGTTCAGGATCTGCAATTCGTCCTCGGTGAGGTAGTTCTTGGCGATGGCAGCATCTTCTTTGCGCACAATGCCGCCGGGCCGCGTGGTCAACATTCCCATGAATGGTTTGCCCGCATCGGCCCGCTCGTGGATGACTTCGGCGGCGGTGTGGCCGTGCGTCGCCCAGTGCATCTTGTTCTGCACTGCGGCGAAAAACTGGTTGGACATTGCCGTGTCCGGCGAGTAATCCACGCTCGTCGCATAGATATCCAGCACCTTTTGGTAAAAGCGCCGTTCGGACGAGCGGATATCCCGGATGCGTTCCAGCAGCTCGTCGAAATAATCCTTTTGGCCCTTCCCCGGCGGATTTTTCAGCCGCTCGTCGTCCATGGTGAATCCCTTCACCAGATATTCGCTCAAGCGCGCCATTGCCCATTGGCGGAACTGCGTGCCGCGTTGGCTGCGGACGCGAAAGCCCACGGCGAGGATGGCGTCCAGATTGTAGTGCTCGATTTCCCGCGTTACCTCGCGGCTGCCCTCTGATCGAACTATTCGGAATTTCCGAATAGTTGCCCCCGCCTCCAGTTCGCCGTCAGCGTAAATGTCTTTCAGATGTTCATTCACGGTCGGCACCGTAACCTGGAACAAATCAGCGATGATCGCCTGCGACAGCCAAATTGTCTCGTTCTCCAAGCGGCATTGAATGCGAGTGCGGCCATCCACCGTTTGGTAGAGGATGATTTCGGATTGGGGCACAGGCTCATCACTCACGCGATGGCCTCCAGGGTGGGTGCAAGATGCGCCACGCTCAACTCTCCGCTCAGCAGCTTCGGCAGCAGCGTGTCTCGCAAGGTGGCGAGGGTGCGGGATTGCGTG
>JANOKK010000459.1:0-1661 GCA_031419255.1 Betaproteobacteria bacterium | reverse complement strand
CGAATTACCGGGCCGCGCGACCGACGCCGCGACGTGGCCATGGGCAATGTGGTTTCCGCAAGTCGATACGACCCCGCTCGCGCGCCATCCTTCCCAGCTTTACCAATTCGCGATGGAGGGGATGTTGCTGTTCGCCATTCTGTGGATTTATTCCAGAAAGCCGCGGCCATTGATGGCGGTGTCGGCCGTGTTCCTGATCGGCTACGGTGGTTTTCGTTTCCTCGCCGAATTCGCGCGTGAGCCGGATAGCTTCCTTGGTGTACTCGCACTTGGCATGTCGATGGGCCAATGGCTTTCGTGGCCGATGGCGGCGGCGGGGATAATTTTGCTTATTCGTGCGCATCGGAACCCACAAAGCCTCCCGCGCTCGGCGTGACTAAATAATTTTTGCCCGGTATGATGGGCAATGGTGCGGCGCAACATCGGGAGATGCGCGCTCAAAGTCAAAGCCTGTTCGTTTAATCACCGTTCGCCCTGAGGTACCGAAGGACTTTGTTGCGCCCGGCCCTTCGATACCTCAGGGCGAACGGTGATTGAAGGTCCGCCGACACCTAAAATCTGAACCGGCCGATTGAATTGGCGAAACGGTTCGGACGCAAACTCTAAAATTCAACCATCGCACGAGCATTTTTTCGGGATCACGTCATGAAATTTTGTATTGTCGGTGCCGGTGCAATCGGCGGATTCGTGGGCGCCAAACTCGCCGCCGCCGGTGAAGATGTCACGTTTATCGCGCGCTGGAAAAATCTCGATGCCATCCGCACGCGTGGCATGACGGTCAAGTTCAAAGACGGCACCGTGCTTGAAGCCACTGGTGCCAAAGCGACCGAAAGTACCGCTTCCGTCGGGCATGTCGATTGCGTGATCCTCGCGCTCAAAACGCATCAGGTGGAAAACCTCGTCAATCAGCTTGAGCCGCTCTTTGGCCCGAAGACGACCGTGATCACGATGCAAAACGGGATTCCCTTTTGGTACTTTCACAACCATGGTGGCGCACTCGCCGGTACCCGCGTGACTTCGGTCGATCCGCACGGCGTGTGCCTCGATGGCATTCCACCCGAACGCATCATTGGCTGCGTGGTGTATCCGGCGGCTGAATTGATTGCGCCGGGTGTGGTGCGGCACATCGAGGGCGATCGTTTTCCATTGGGCGAGCCCGACGGCAGCATCAGCAACCGGGTGAAAGATTTGTCCGATATTTTTGTGAAATCGGGATTGAAAGCACCAGTGCTGGACAATATCCGCAATGAAATCTGGCTGAAGTTGTGGGGCAATCTCACCTTCAATCCGATCTCGGCATTGACGCACGCGACCTTGCAGGATATTTGCCAGTTTCCGCTCGGTCGCGAACTCGCCACCAACATGATGCGGGAAGCACAGGCGGTAGCTGAAAAACTTGGCGCGAGCTTTCGCGTGCCGCTGGAAAAGCGCATCGAAGGCGCCGAAAAAGTCGGGCGACACAAGACTTCGATGTTGCAGGATATCGAAGCGGGGCGTGCGATCGAGATCGATGCGCTGGTGGGATCGGTGGTGGAACTGGGCAAACTTACGGGTGTCCCGACGCCAACGATTACCGCGATCTACCACGCATCGAAATTACTCGCCCACACGATGGACAGCGAGAAAATTGCCGTGCGCGGGATCGCGATGCCGCAGGTTTG
>JANOKK010000458.1:0-1574 GCA_031419255.1 Betaproteobacteria bacterium | reverse complement strand
GTAAGACTATACATTAAAGGGAAAAGTTGCATCCGTTGTTCATCGCACAATGTCGGCATTTCGTCGCAGGCCGGAGCGCACTAAAGGCGATGATAAAATGCAGGCTTCCTGGAGGTGTGGCCGAGCGGTTTAAGGCACTGGTCTTGAAAACCAGCGACGGCGCAAGTCGTCCGTGAGTTCGAATCTCACCGCCTCCGCCAGATTGGCGTCCGAAATGATCCAAAGAAGTCCACAAACCCCCAGTTTTAATAGGGGGTTTTTCTTTTTCAGGGTTCAATGCGGTTTATTGGCGTCCGCTTGCATCCGGGGATAAACCGGGGTAATAATGCGACAAGTTACCCCAGCAACCGGAAGGATTACCCCAATGCTCTCGGACACCAAGTGCAGGAGTGCTACAAGCGACGGCAAGCCAATCCGCAAGTTGGCGGATGGCAGAGGCATGTTCCTTTGGGTGTATGCCGACGGGCGCAAGTCCTGGCGATTCCGTTACCAGATAGGCGGCAAGGAAAAGTCTTTGTCGCTTGGCAGTTATCCCGATGTTGGACTGAAGGCCGCACGCGCGAAACGCGAGGCCGCACGCACGCTACTGGACGCGGGCCGAGACCCCTCTGCGGAACGTCAGGCCGATAAGCGACGCCAAACCCTCGCATTTGAAAATTCCTTTCAGAACGTCGCGGAAGAGTGGGCCACGAAACGCGCGAACACTTGGGTTGCCAGCCATGCGCTTGATGTGAAGCGCCGCCTTGAAAAGAACATCTATCCCGCATTGGGACTTCGGCCAATCGCGGACGTTGACGCGCCGGAGCTACTTGCAGTCGTCCGCAAAATCGAAGGCCGGGGCGCGCACGATCTGGCGCATCGTGTGCTGTCTGTCTGCGGGCAAGTGTTCCGCTATGGCGTTGCCACAGGCCGTTGCAAGAGCGACCCCAGCAAAGACCTTCGCGGCGCACTGACGCCGCACAAGAAGACCAAACAAGCCGCCGTCAGGCCCGAGGAATTACCGGCATTGCTGCGAGCCATAGCGGGCTATGACGAAATCGGCGATAGACAAACCCGCCTCGCGCTGCAATTGCTGGCGAAAACGTTTGTTCGCACCAATGAACTGATCGGCGCGGAATGGGCTGAGTTTGATCTGGAAGGTGCGCTGTGGATCATTCCCGCGAGCCGCATGAAAATGAAACAGGAGCATATTGTCCCGTTATCAAAACAAGCTATCGCGCTTTTCAAGGAGTTGAAAGAAATCGGCGGTGGCAGTCGCTTTGTGTTTCCCGGGCGCAATCGCGACAAGCCCGTGAGCAACAACACGATGTTGTTTGCGCTGTATCGGCTGGGCTACAAGGGAAAGATGACAGGGCACGGCTTCAGGGCCATAGCGAGCACCATGCTCAACGAAATGGGATCGTTCCGTCCTGACGTGATCGAGCGCCAGCTCGCGCACTCCGAGCGCAACGAGGTGCGCGGCGCGTACAACCGCGCCGAGTATTTGCCCGAGCGTAAAAAGATGATGCAGGCTTGGGCGACGCACATCGAGGCGTTGCGCCAGGGTGCGAAGGTCATTCCACTTCGCGGTAACA
>JANOKK010000457.1:0-9377 GCA_031419255.1 Betaproteobacteria bacterium | reverse complement strand
GCCCTTCGATACCTCAGGGCGAACGGTGAAATAATTGACTGGCGATCGCGAATAAACGCAAGTGCGTCGGTGTCAGCGCGAAGGCGCTACGCCAGCACGTCGGTCAATTCGTCGAGATGTTCAGCGAGATCGTCGGCGTCGATCACTTCACGCGGCGACGCATCGCGGAAAGAAAACATGCCGATCACTTTGCCACTGGCAGCGATGATCGGCAGATGCCGGAAGCGTCGTTGCTTCATCAGCAGGATGGCATCGCACACATTCATTTCCGGTGGCACCGTGATGGGGTTTTTCGTCATCACCGAAGACACCGGCGTTGCGGCCGGATCAAGCGCTTTGGCGACCACCTTCGTCAATAAGTCACGTTCGGTGAAAATTCCATACGCCCCTCCCGCTGCGTCGAGAATCAACACGCTGCCGCTGTGCGCACGCGCCATCACAGAAGCGGCGTCGTACACCGTCGATTGAGGTGGCGTCGTTACCAGATGGGAACGGGAAATCGATTGAAATACGGTGCGATCAGTCATGATTGATGCTCCTCGGCGTGCGGTCGCTGCGCGCAACAATGCGGGAAAGCGTGCGTGGGAAAATCCATTCTAGTCCTGCCCATGGAAAGATGTTGGCCATGACGCGTAGACAAGAAACTCCAATATCGGCGAGCCTCACCAGCTCTTTTCTGCCCGTAAGCCGCGCCAGTGCTTGTGTTTCATTCGTCAAATGGGCCGTTACCAATTGGATCGATTGTCATCACACCGAAATCAATGGGCGATAATCTTCGGGCTTCCTGCGAACAGAAGAAAGCGGATTCGACCATGCGAAAAATTGGCATCGCGGATAACAGTAGCATTTCAGCAAGCGACATCGACAGCACCGCGCACCAAGGTCGCCGCCAGTTGTTGAAGGGCGGGCTGGTACTCGGCGCGACGAGTGGAGGTTTGACGCAATGGCTCACCGGCTGCGCGACGCTGTCGCCGCGCGCCGTGGCAACATTTGAACGCATTGCCGCGAGCACCGAGGACACATTGCACGTGCCTCCCGGTTACCTCGCGCAGGTGTTGTTTCGCTGGGGAGATCCGATCGGTGCCGCGCATCTTGCCGCTGGCGCGCCAGCGTTCAACGACGACGCCAGCAATACCGCCGCCGAGCAGGAATGGCAGGCCGGCATGCATCACGATGGCATGCATTTCTTTCCATTGGCGGGCCACACGGCGCAATCGCCACGCGGCCTGCTTGCGATCAACCATGAATACACCGATGACGGGCTGTTGCATGTTGGCGGGTTAGCTGACTGGTCGCACGCGAAAGTCGGAAAATCGCAGGCGGCCCACGGGGTTTCGGTGATTGAAGTTGCCGTGATCGGCGGCGGGTGGCGGGTGGTGCGGCCGTCCAATTTTGCGCGGCGCATCACCGCGAATACGACAATGCGAATAGGCGGGCCGGTGGCGGGTTCGCAATGGGTAAAAACCACTGCGGACGCCAATGGCAACAGCGTACTCGGCACCATCGCCAACTGCGCTCACGGCGTCACGCCATGGGGCACCTATCTCACTTGCGAAGAAAATTGGCACGGTTATTTCAATCAACCGTATGTCGCCAGCGCGCATGAAAAACGCTATGGCATTTCGACCAGACGGAGCGGCTATCGCTGGTGGGAATTCGATGCGCGATTTGACGTTTCAAAAAATCCAAATGAGCCCAATCGATTCGGCTGGGTGGTAGAAATTGACCCCTTCGATAGGCAATCGATTCCCATCAAACGTACCGCGATGGGGCGCATGAAACACGAAAGCGCAATGCAATCGATCGCCACGGATGGCCGCGTGGTGTTCTATATGGGCGACGACGAAGGCTTTGAATACATCTACAAATTCGTCAGCCGCGATGCGTGGAATCGGCGCGACCGTACGGCCAATCGCGACCTTCTCGACCACGGTACGTTGTATGTCGCGCGATTCGATGTCAATGGCACTGGCGTGTGGCTACCACTGGTCTACAACGAAGGCCCACTCACCATTGCCAACGGATTCAGCGGTCAGGCCGATGTGCTGGTGATGACGCGTCAGGCGGCCGACTTGCTGGGTGCCACTAAAATGGATCGGCCCGAGTGGATTGCCGTACATCCCGATAGCAAAGAGGTGTATTGCAACCTCACCAACAACAGCCAACGCGGCAAACCCGGCAGGCCGGCCATCGATGCCGCCAATCTGCGCACCGACAACACGTTTGGCCACATCGTTCGCTGGCGCGAAGCAGGCAATGATCCCGCTGCGGGCGAATTCGCATGGGATATTTTTCTGCTCGCCGGCAATGGCAAAAATAGTAGCGACCCAGCAGATGCCAACAAACGCGGCAACATCAACGGCGATTTATTCGGCTCGCCCGATGGCCTCTGGTTCGATGCGCACGCTCGCTTGTGGATCGCCACCGACGTGTCGCCCGGCGACATGAACAAAGGCGATTACGCGGGTATCGGCAATAATCAACTGCTGGTCGCCGACGTCGTCACGGGCGAGATCAAACGTTTCCTGACCGGACCGGTCGGTTGCGAAATTGCCAGCATCGTTTCGACGCCGGATGGTCGGCATCTGTTTGTCAACATCCAGCACCCCGGCGAGACGCCAGGTGGGCGCAGCGACCCAAACAATCCGACGCGCTTCAGCACATGGCCGGATGGTGTGCGCGGCGTACGGCCCCGCTCCGCGACGATCGTGATTCGCAAAGTGGATGGCGGGGTGGTGGGTACCTGAAATTCCCCCCCGACAAGCGGCGTCAGTTTGTACTTGTCATCCCACTGTCACGCAAATTCAATCGATTGGTCACATTGCGTGCGTAACATTGAAATCCTCGCGGAGCCGAATTTCTGTCGGCTTCCGGCATTGTCGTCAGCCATTTTGGCGTGTTGACATTGCGCCCCGCGACAGGTGCCCGACAGGCGCCCAAACTTGAGGAGAACTTTGTGGGTAACAATTTGAACAGTAACTGGCACGTACCTGATCGCAACCGCGTGCCACAGTTGACCATCATCGCGCTTTGCGCGGTATTGCTGGCCGCCTGCGCCAGCGACGATGAACCCGCACCTGAGCCGACGCCGGTTTCGCTTTCGATGGCAAAAATCGGCGGTTACGATGGCGGCGTCCTCGGCGCCGCTGAAATCACCGCTTTCGATCCGGCCAGCAAACGCCTTTTCGTTGTGAATGGGGCCAATGGCACGGTCGATGTGCTCGACATTGGTAACCCCGCTGCGCCGGCCAAAGTGGGTACCATCAACGTTGCGTCGTTCGGGGCGAGCGTGAATAGCGTGGCGGTAAGCGACGGTTTGGTTGCGCTGGCCATCGAGGCCACAAAAAAGACCAATCCGGGCGCAGTGGCCTTCTACAACGCGGTCGATCTGCGCTTGTTGCAAAGCGTGACTGTGGGTGCCCAGCCCGACATGGTCGCATTCACGCCAGACGGCCGCTATCTCGTCGTCGCCAATGAAGGCGAGCCGAACAGCTATGGCTTGGCGGATTCGGTTGATCCTGAAGGCTCGGTCAGCATCATTACGTTAAACCGTAGCGGCAGCGCCATTGCCGCTACCGCCGCCACGGCAGACTTTCGCGCCTTCAACGGCCAGGAAGATGCCTTGCGCGCGCAGGGCATTCGCATTTTCGGGCCGGGTGCCAACGCGGCAATGGATTTCGAGCCCGAGTACGTGGCCGTCAGCGCCGATAGCCGCACCGCGTTTGTCACGTTGCAGGAAAACAATGCGATCGCCATTGTCGATATTGCCAGCGCACGCGTAACCTCCGTCAAACCACTGGGATTCAAGGATCACAGCTTGGCCAGCATGGGATTGGACGCGAGCGACGAAGACGGTGGCGTCAACACCAATAGCGGTACGCCCGCCATCAAGATCGGACCGCAACCTGTCAAGGGGATGTATCTGCCGGACGGCATCGCGACATTTGTCATCGGCAACACGACCTATCTCATCACCGCCAACGAGGGCGACGCGCGCGCCGACTGGCCCGGCTTCAACGAAGAGACGCGCGTACGCGCCCATTGCACGGCGGGCCTCGATCCGAGCGTGTTCCCGGATGCGGCCAACCTGATTCTCGACTCAAACCTGGGGCGCCTGCGCATCACCAGCACGCCCAATGGCGGCAAGTCCGGCAAGAATGCGGCCGGGCAATGCAACGAGTTGTATTCATTCGGCGCGCGCTCGTTCTCGATCTGGAACACGGATATGCAGCGGGTATTTGATTCCGGCGACGATATCGAGCAGCGCACCAAGGCGCTCCCGCAGGCCGCATTCAACACCAGCCACGACAGCGATGCGCTAGACGCGCGCAGCGCATCGAAAGGGCCGGAACCGGAAGGCGTTGTGACGGCCAAATTCGGCAACAAGACGTTTGCGTTCATCGGGCTCGAACGGGTCGGTGGCGTCATGGTGTATGACATCAGCGTTCCCACGGCGCCGATCTTTGCCACGTACCTGAACACGCGCACGGGCGTCACCGGCGATCGCGGACCGGAGGGCCTCGCATTTATAGCCGCCGATAAGTCTCCAAACGGTAAGCCATTGCTGGTAGTTGGCAATGAAATCAGTGGCACCACCGCGATATATCAGATCAATCTGAGCTACTGATCGCGCCCGACGCGCGCGCAGAAAATAGAGCGGCCGGCGGAGGGGTTGTCATCAAAACATCACATCGGTACGGCACACTGGCCGCTCTTTTCACTTCAACGCGCGTTGTCGCGTCCGCCCATGACGACGAAATCATCAACGAAGTCGATGCCGCACAAACCGTTGCGCGTGGCGCTTTTGCTGGCGTGGCGCGAAAAGGGCTTCTCGCGTCCGCGCTACGGGCAGGTGGATGACGAAGAGTTGTTGCGCACCGGTCGATCGAATTTTCTATGCCCCGACGGCCGAACGTTGTTGGTCACGCGCAGTGAATTGTTGCTACTGCAAAGAGCGTCGGACGACCACTCAGGGGACTCAACAATATCGCCGCCGACGCGGCATCCCATTCCCGCGCAACGATCCAATACAACGATAAGTGTTATGGCGGGCAAGTAACAAATTGAGTCATGCCCGCAAACGCGGGTATGACTCTTGATTGGTCGCCTGACACCTAAACACGAGCACTGGCGCGGCTTTCTGGGCGTAATTTCACTTGCTCCCTCGTAAGCCGAGACCGCCTTACTTCTTCCTCCCTGGGCGACCGGTCTTAACGATATGCACCGCCTTCAGCGCCGCCGAGAATTCTCCATCATTCATGGCCACCAACAATTTGAGTCCGGCGCGCAATAATTCGCTCTTTTTCACTTCCGTCGCCGCGCCAAGTGCGCGCTTTTTCAGCACGCCAATGAGGGCGTAGTCGAAATCGGGCATGTTGAAACTGTCGCGCACGGTTTTGGTTTTCTTTGCCTTGGGCGCGGCCACTGGGGCGACCTTCGCTATTTTCGATTTCTTCGCGATTGGCGCCTTCACTGCGGAATTCGCGGCGGGCTTGCGCACCGACATGGCACTGGCGGGTACTGGTGATGCCTTCTTTGCGGCGGGCTTTGCAACTGCCACGGGCGACGCAGCTTTCGATTTACCGACGACATTCGCCGAAGTGCCGGACGGGATTACGGACTTGCGATTTGCTTTGGACATGTGACGGGGCTCCGTTAGATGCGGCACCGAAAATCGGCCACCGATCAATAATAGTATATACCGTATTTAACTCTTGCCGCGATCGAATTCGGTCGCGAATATTACACTGGCATCCTCCGCATGAAGGGTGTATACGGTATTTGCCGATGCCAGATTGATACCGCCATTTCAACATTCGGCAATGCGGATTGCATCCGATTCACACTGCCCACAGGAGTTCGATCAAAATGTCGTCAGAAATTTACAGTTGGTGGATTTTCCTCTGCGCGGTCGCCATCGCCAATGTGACCGCGTGGTCTATGGCTTCGAATGCACTCGACCGCCGCGGATGCAGCATGCCCGCCGACGTCTACCAAGCGCGCCGCTGGCAGATCATGCTGGCGGCAGGCTATGTATTCGGCTGCGCGTACCGCTCGGTACTGCCGGTGTTCGACGTTCCGCGCATCTGTCTTTTTGATACGTGGTTTTCAAGTGCGATCGTCGGGCGCTCGGTCGCGACTTTCGCGGAACTCTGCTTTGCGGCGCAGTTGGCGTTGTTGCTGCGCGAATTGTCGTTGGCGAGCGGAAGCCGTTTGGGGAAAGTGGTGGCCAATTCGATCGTGCCGCTTATTGCTGTGGCCGAATTGTTCTCGTGGCATGCCGTCCTCACTACGGCAAACGCCGGGCACGTGGTCGAAGAGACGCTTTGGGGGGTCGGCGCGATGCTGGTGATGGCCGGCCTCGCCGCACATTGGCCACATTGCAAACGCGAATGGCGACCGATGCTCGCCGCGACTTGCGCGGCGGTCGCCATCTATGCCGCGTACTTGTTTCTGGTGGATGTGCCGATGTATTGGTCGCGCTGGCTTGCCGACGAAGCCAGCGGGCGCGCCTATTTCAATGTCGCCGAGGGTTTCCGCGACGCCTCAAGCCGATGGGTGGTTTCCGGGCACTGGGATGTTTGGAAGAGCGAAGTCCTCTGGATGTCGATGTATTTCAGTGTCGCCGTCTGGATCAGCATTGCAATCACCTACCTGCCACCGTTAAATGGGTTTGTAGTCAGCCGTGAAGCGAAAACTCTTTCACGCGACGGCGCGCGATCATCAGGGAATCTGCGTACGGCCTGATATGTGCAGTTTGCGCGATCGCAGGCCAGGCCTGGACAGTTGCCGGTTAAGCAAGTGGCAAAGCCTGACCCATGCAGCCGTGGAAGCGCCCGCGTTTTTGGCTACTCACGCGTCCGCGTTGAAAGTGTCGGCAGAACGTTTTCCGAGCGCACTGTTTCATGCGATGCGCATCATTGCCTGCCCCACGCGAATTTCGTGCCCCTCCTTCATGCCGTCGCACAATGCGAACCCCATCGGCGCGAACACAATGATGGTCGAGCCGTGTTGAAACCAGCCCATTTCGTCGCCCTTGTTGAAAGCCGAGTCGCATTGGAATTGATTGGGGCCGCGATAGCGCAAGTGCAGCAGCACATCGAGAAAGTGAAAGCGGATGCTCGCGACCAACACCGCCGCGATCGGCACCAGCAACAATTCAGCGCCACTCGCCTCGCATCGCACTTGCACCACCGCGCGCTCGTTTTTGCAGAATAATTTCTCAATCCGCTTTAACGTGATCGGGTTCACGTTCCAAGTGTCGCCGGAAATGTAATTGACGCGCTTCACCCGGCAATCGAGCGGCGCATGAAAGCGGTGATACATGCTGGAGGTGATGCGGATGGTCGCGTAGCAGCCATTGGCGTAGCGCCGCGCCAGATCCGCGTCGCCCAGCAGATCGAGCAGTGTGTACGGAAATCCCTTTGCCTGAAAAACGCGCACGCCGTCGATAGCACCGCACGCGCCGACAATGCCGTCGCAGGGGCTGGTCAGCACGGCGGGATCGGCATCGATCGGGCGCGCGCCGGGTTTCAATTCGCGAATGAAACAATCGTGCAGGCTGGTGAAATGGCTTTTCTTCGCCTCCTGAAGATTCAAGTCCGCGAAACGCCGCCAGATACCGATCGACAGCGCGGCCACCCAAGGCCGCTCGATCTTGCTGAACCAACCCATCAGCAATGTGAAGGTCTGACGAGGAATACGGTTCGTGACCAGGAAATTGAGCCGTTCTTGTCTCATCAATTGAAAAAACGTCGCGCGCAGCGTCATCAACATGTCATGTATCCATAGTATTTACGGAGGTTGCAAGATATTGAGTGGAGCCCATCATGATGGAAATGTATGTGTTTTACGCACTCCTCGCCGGCACCTCAACGCTGGCGGTGCCGAAAGTGCTTGCGCGGCTGGAGTTGTCGCGGGCGAAACACCGCTCCCTCGCGGGCCACTCGAAAATGTCGCGGCAAATCGCCAAGTGGGTGCCGTTCTACGAATACGCCGAAGCGGATTTTTTTCGCGCAGACAACGCGCCTGACGATATTGCCGCGATTCGCCGCGCCGCATTTGCGCGCATGAGTGCGCTCTATGAAACGCGTTTTGCCGCTTCCGCAAAAATGACGGCTGAGGTCGCACCGTCGATTTCCGATTTGCAATTCATCGCCCACTATCGCGTGCCGTTCCAATTTAGCCGGCATGTGCGTGCGCACTTGAAAGGTGGTTCGTTTTTGGCGTCTGCAGAGGGCACAACGGTGACCGATCTCGATGGCAATCAATTTTTTGACTTGACCGGCTCGTACGGCGTGAACGTGTTTGGCGTCGATTTCTACAGGCACTGCATCGAACTCGGCAGCGAACGCGTCAGGGAACTCGGGCCGATTCTTGGCGGCTATCACCCATTGGTGGCGAAGAATGTTTCGCGCCTCAAAGAGATTTCCGGACTTGACGAGGTGTCGTTTCACATGTCCGGCACAGAGGCCGTGATGCAGGCGGTCAGGCTCGCGCGCTATCACACTGGCCGCTCGCATCTGGTGAGATTTTGCGGTGCGTATCACGGCTGGTGGGGCGATGTGCAGCCGGGTGTCGGCAATCCGCAGCCGGCGCGCGATACGTACACGCTAAAGGACATGGATGAAAAGTCCCTTCGTGTCCTCGCGTCGCGCCGCGACATCGCGTGCGTGCTGGTGAACCCACTGCAGGCGCTGCACCCGAACGCCAGCGCGCCGGGCGATTCGGCGTTGGCGGATAGTTCGCGCCGCGCCGAATTTGATCGACCGGCCTATGCCGAATGGCTTAAACAATTGCGCGCCGTGTGCAGCGGGCGCGGCATCGCCCTGATTTTCGATGAAGTGTTCGTCGGCTTCCGGCTCGCACGCGGCGGTGCGCAGGAATACTTTGGCGTGAAGGCGGACATGGTGACGTACGGCAAGACGCTGGGCGGTGGTTTGCCGGTGGGCGTGGTCTGCGGTAAACACGAATGGATGAAACGTTTTCGCGATGATCGTCCCGCCGATGTCTGTTTCGCGCGTGGAACGTTCAATTCGCATCCCTACGTAATGGGCGCGATGGATGTGTTTCTCGATCACCTCGCCACACCGGAGGCCGCGAAACTCTACGCGAGCCTCGACCGCGTCTGGACACGGCGCGCAGCGGAATTCAACCTGCGCCTTCGCGACGCGCAGTTGCCCATATGCATCGCCAACCTTTCGTCGATCTGGACAGTGCTCTACACCGAGCCGGGCCGCTACAACTGGATGCTGCAATACTATCTGCGCGCGGAAGGCTTGGCGCTTTCCTGGGTCGGTACCGGGCGTTTGATTTTCAGTCTCAATTACACCGACGAGCAATTCGCTGGCGTCATGGAACGATTCGTCGCCGCCGCG
>JANOKK010000456.1:0-3809 GCA_031419255.1 Betaproteobacteria bacterium | reverse complement strand
TCAAGGGTACTGTCATCCCCGGATCGAGTCCGGGGCAGGCACTGAGCGCCGCGATGGATCTCGTCATGACATGATCCTTCCCCCTGATCAAGTCTGGGGCGAGGATGACAGTGGCATTGATTGAGAAGTGCAATTCGATGCCGCACATTCGAAGCATAGGCCCTGCCGCGGTAAAGCAATTTGTCGCCGCTCATGATGCCGCGCGCCGCAATCATGGGGTCGATCGTTTTGCGCGTGGAAACGTTCAATGCATGGAGTGACCGATTGTTCTTCGCGGCCGCCTGTTGGCGCCATCGCAACAAGGTGCGTGGGCATCGTGCGATGGCCTGGCCGGGCGCGCGGGTGCCACCCGTTTTCAAGTTCTCTTTCATCTTTGTAGGGCGGACTTGTCCGCCATTTCGGTGACGATTGGCGGACGAGTCCGCCCCACGGGACGTCGCAGACGATTGGCGGACAAGTCCGCCCTACGGGTCTCTGTCGAAGGTAAATCCGCGCTCGCTCAACGTCCGACAACGGCGTAAATGTGCTGCCTTCCCTGTCAACACCTGCTATTCCGTTCAATATGAGGTGTTGCATTTGAATTTGGAGCGCGCCGCTCTTCTTTCCAAAATCCAGCACTGGCGCGCCTTTCAGGGCATTTTGCACTCAAACACCGCGCCAAATGGCGATCTGCGTTTTCCAATCATTCCGAACACGTGGCATTCCGGCATTGGTGCGATCGGTGGAATGTTGCGCCGGCGGGAAATTGTTTTTTACTCGCCTTGCAGGGAGCGTGGCTGGCGGCATCGGGCCCCCGTTCGGGCGGCGCGCCGTGGCAGCTGAAGGGAGCGACCTTGATCGCCTTGTCAGACGCGACCCGCTGAAACCAAGGGAAACGCGGATGGATTGCGAATGGATTCGACCGCAAGATCGACGTCTAGCGACGGCCAGTAAAGATGATTGTCCGTCGGGTACTCGATATCGCAAAGCTCGCCAATCGTCGCATCCTTGAACCATGGAAAGTCGACGAAGGATAGAAACAGTTCTTCGTCGCCCAACAACAGCCAGAGGCCGTGCTTTGAGACGTGAGAAACTTCAGCCAGGGAAGTGGGTGCGCCAGGCATGGTCTATTTCCTCCAGATGAATCGCAACAATTTTTTCGGCTTCTTTGATTTGCTTCGGCGAGAGACCTGCACTCGTTGCCAATGCCAATGCGGGCGTGAGCCAGAACTTTGCCTCGCCGTCTGGATGCGAGACATGCACATGCATCCTTGATTCTTCACGAGAGAAGAAAAAGAAGCGGAAACTGCCCTCACGAAAAATCGTTGGTGCCATGGCAATATTCTAGCGCCTTAGGCCGAGTTAAGCAGTGCATCGCAATGCTGTGTGCCCGCCTTTGCGGTGTCCCGCGACCAAAGGGAGCGATCTTGGGCGACGTGCTATACGGCAATATCGACAAGTTCGCTGTACGAGGCCGGCGGCGGAACCGGCAGGCCGTCTTCCTTGAGGCCTTCAATATGGAATTCGATTGCCTCATGGATTAAGGCAAGAACTTCTTCTTTCGATTCGCCTGCAGCGATACAACCCGGTAAATCGGGGACGTACGCACCAAAGGAAGCAAGTCCCCTTTTCGACAATGACTAGATAACGCATGAAACACCCCTATTTCTTTAGGCCTGCTTGCCGCAAGACACTGGCCAATGTGCCGGACAACCCATTTATATTGTAACGGGCTGGATTCCGGCCCGGGCAATTGCCCGGTTCTATCCTGAGCCTGTGGAGGGGCGAGAAGTCGAAATTTTGAGGTAGATCGAACTACCCTGCAATGCAGAACGCCATTTGGTGCGGGTTTTCAGGCGTTTTCGGCCTGCGGGGCGCGCTGGTGCTGGGGTTCCATCATTTCGTTTCCCTTGATCTGGTTAGCATCACTGGTACGACGTGCCTGTTCAAGTTCTTTCGACAGTCGACTTGTTTGCGCCTGCCAGTATCGCCGGGATACTTGCGAGCAGGTTTGGTGGCATCGTTGGGCTGGCCACATCAGCCCAACACTCTCAATTTGTCGATTGATGTTGGCCAAACGATCGCGCCGTTTACCTAACCTGTGGGCTGCGCCTTGGCTGGCATGGCTAGCGCTCCGTGCCAGAGGGTTTGAATACATGCGTTGTGTGCTGTTCTTGCTGGTTGATCGCGTGCAGCCGCAGTGATTCCCATGCGTCGGCATCCGTGCCCAAGTCCATCACGACTTTTTGGCCGGGCCGAACATGCTCAAGTGATTGCAGGAAGGCGGGAACACTTTTCTGTACCAGCAGCTTCCGGTTGCTGGGAATGACCACCGCCGAGATTTGCAGCCCTGCAAAATTTTGCTGGTAATACATGTTCTTGTCGGCGGTTACGAAAAGCTCAAATCCCGCATCGTTTGCCAAGGAGAGCAATTTCCCGTTCTTGACATTGGCCCATCCCATCTCCTGGACGGTCACTGCCTCATGCTTTCCTGCAAGCCAACCTTTGAGTTGCTTCGGCAGGCACTCATCGATCAGAACGCGCATTTATGCAGCCTTCGCCAACTCCAGAAGTGATTCGGCCTGATGCAATGCTTCAATTACTTGCGCCCGCTTGAGCGTTGGGTAGGACTCAAGTATTTCATCCAAACTCAAGCCGTCAGCCAGATTTTCAAAGAGCACGGCGAGTGGCACACGGGTGCCGGCGAACACAGGCGTACCGCCGAGAATTTCTGGATCGGTTATGACAAGTTGATTGCTCATGGCGGATGTCCGGTTGGTCTTCAGTACTAATTGTCGCTCATTCCGTGCATCGCTGCGCGGAGCGCATATTGTCAAATCTTCTTCAACGCTGACTTTGATCAGTGGTCGCGTTGGTTTTGGCAATTCCCGAATATGGCGACCGAGAAATCCTCCCTCCTCCCTCCTTTTTTCAAAGGGGCGAACCAAACGAAAGGCGGCATCATGCAGGAATTGCCAAAGTCGTCTCTGTACGGAAACGCACAGTGCGGCAGGGCGTTGCGCCATGCGTGCTTGCTGGCGTGTTGTGCGCGGCCGGCGGGAAAGGGATGGAAGCGCACTGAAAGATGCATGAGGTGGCGTGCGCGGTACGATTAAAGGTGGCGCGGCAGGATATTGCGGCGAGCCTCATTTGCATGCATTTCGCCGCTTGATTCCTCTTCCGTTTAGAAAGTGCAATCTCATCCCCGGATCGAGTCCGGGGCAGGCTCTGAGCGCCGCGATGGATCTCGTCATGACACGATCCTTCCCCCTGATCAAGTCTGGGGTGAGGATGACAGTGGCATTGATTGAGAAGTGCAATTCGATGCTTCACAAACGGATCATAGGATCTGCCGCGGTAAAGCAATTTGTAGCCGCCCACGATGCCGCGTGCCGCAATCACGATGTCGATCGTTTTGCGCGTGCAAACGCTCAACGCATGGCGCGATCGAATGTTCTTCGCGGCCGCCTGTTGGCGCAATCGTAACAAGGTGCGTAGGGCCCGTTCGATGGCCTGGCCAGGCGCGCGGGTGCCCGGCGGTAAAGACGTGCCGCTCAGCGCCTTGCCCGGTCAGGCAATGTCGTGACGCGTTTGGCGAATTCCGGATTGGACCGCCGCAGACGATTGGCGGACAAGTCCGCCCTACGGGTCGCGGTAATTTGAGTTCGGACTCGGTCAGCACATTACACTCGGTAAGTGCTTTCACAAAATTTCACGAGACGGTCGTGGCATGCGAATAGTTCAGGTGCGGTTTTAGTCAGTTCGGTGAAGAATTCGGATAGGCGGTCAGTGTTTTCCTCGTATTCGCGATTCACGGCGTTGCGCAGTTC
>JANOKK010000455.1:0-1202 GCA_031419255.1 Betaproteobacteria bacterium | reverse complement strand
ACCAGCAGACGTACGCGCACGGTCAGCACTGGTTTGCCGGTGACGGTGTCCGGAATATTGGCGCGATTGCGAATCAGGCTGGCGATCTTGTCGGCGTAATCCCGTTGCGCGGCGCTGCGGGATGCGCTGACTGCCGCGTCGCGGGCAACTTGCTCGGCCCTGGCTTTGTCGTCTGCGGCCTTGGCGGCTTTTTTCTGTGCGTCTTCCTCTTTGCGTTTCTTGTCGATCTCGGCCTGCTTGGCCTTTTCTGCGCGCTCGCGTTCGACCTTTTCGCGTTCGGCTTTTTCTTGTTTGGCTTTCAATTGAATGTCCGCTTTGGTCGGCTGCGGCGGCGCGGCTTTTTCAATCGGCGGCGGTTCGACGATTTTCTTGACTTCAGGCTCCGGCGGGGGCGGAGGCGGTTCGGGCGCATTGCGGATCGACGGCAATTGATCCCACAACTCCGCCATCACCGGGTCGGGATGCTTGACTTGCCAGCTCACGCCGAAAACGATCACGCTGAAAAACGCCGCGTGGACAATCATCGCGAGCAACGCCGCCGGGAGTTTGCCGGGTTCGTCGCGCGCAACCCGCGGCAATTGCCGGGGCAAATGAGGCATGCGAGGAGGAAGTGCGGCGGCCATATTTACGGACCTATTTCGCCATCGGTTTCGTCAACAATCCGACGCGTTTGATCTTGCCGCCCTGCAACACATCGAGCACGCGCACTACATCTTCGTATTTGAGATTCTTGTCGGCGGAGATCACCACCGCCTGATCGGGGCGGCTGGCTTGAATGGCGCGCACGGCCGGCAGCAATTTGTCGCGCGTGACGGCCTGTTCCTGGCCGCCTTGCTGCAAGTCCACCAGCACGATGCTGCCGTCCTTGCGGATTTTCACTTCGAGCGGCGCGATGGTTGGCGCGAGCGATTGGCCGACGCTGGGTAGGTCGATCTCACCGGGCTGGTAGTGGGCGGTCACCA
This sequence comes from Betaproteobacteria bacterium, assembly GCA_031419255.1. GTDB lineage: Bacteria > Pseudomonadota > Gammaproteobacteria > Burkholderiales > Usitatibacteraceae > UKL13-2. The sequence continues at coordinate 240 of JANOKK010000455.1, read as the reverse complement.
TGAAAATAATCAGCAGTACCAGCATCACGTCGATGTATGGCACGACGTTTATTTCCGCCATCGATTTGCGGGGGCGTCTCATGAGCGACTAACCCATGCGATTTCGCAAAATGGAATGGCAGTGGTACTTCTATTCACCCCTGTCGTACCGGCGAAGGCCGTTACCCAAGTTTTGTAACCTGATGAGTTGCAATGAAAATTGGGCCAAGCCAATGCATTGGCTTGGCGTTCAGCGGGCGC
>JANOKK010000454.1:0-7179 GCA_031419255.1 Betaproteobacteria bacterium | reverse complement strand
GCAGGCATGCTCTCGTCCGGCGTGCCTGATGTGCCTGCGGGATAGGGATTGCCATAGACACCATCAAGCACCAGCGCATGCAGGTGGATATTCAGGTTGGCGGCCGAGCCGAAGCGCTGGATGAGCGTAACAGCACCAGTGGCGGCCTGATCGCGCTTGATGCCGGTCTGGTCAATGAGAAACGTGGCAATCGCGCGATGGATGATCTGCAATATCGGCGCGAGCAATTCAGGATGGACGGCGAGGAGCGCTCGCAAGGGAATTGGGAACGAGAGCACCCATTGGCGCACCGGCACCTTCGGGATGACGTTATCAACCAGATGGGCGGCAGCCTCATGCATGCGCCGCGCGCCGCAGGGGGGACAGATGCCGCGGCGTTTACAGGAGAAGGCCACCAGTTTCTCTTCCCGGCAGCCGTCGCACGAGAGGCGCAGGAAACCATCGGCGAGGATGCCGCAGGCCAGGAACGCGTCGAACTCGTCGGTGACAAATGTTGGCAGGCCCGCGCCGCCGGTCTCAATATCAACGAAGGCGAGGTAGGTGTCGAGGTGTGCTTGCACGACCCGGTAGAGCGTGGTTTCTTCCGGGCGGTGCCGTTGATGTCGGGCCGGGCTTGCGGGTGCGGCGGACGACAGCGCTGCGCGCATGGGCGGGTGTTGGTGGCGTTGGTAGGCTATATTTATATATAGTATATTGGCGCCCCATGAAAGTGCCTATGTCCAGCGCAGGTATCGTCGCGTGACTGGTCGCTTGCAACGAAGCAAATCCGCGTGGCAAGAGAACTGCACTGATCGATTGCCGCACAGACTCTTCGCTTTCGGTAAATACCGCCGGCTCGCTAGAGCGCGCATCGGTCTCTTCGAGCTTGATGATTTCTACCGGCACGTTCAAGTTGGTAAGTTTGATCAACACCAGTTGCGCGTTGCGTCTTAGCCGCAAATTTCTGAGCGGCTTCGATGATTTGATCAGTTGCGATTCGCGCAGCAACGCACCGAGTTCGCCGGCGGTTTCTTCAAATTCGATGCGGCGAATTTCCATCGACAAACGCACGTCGTTGGAATGCCGATGATCGGATGAAAAATGCGAACGCACGCAGTCGCGCAGGTTCACGCTTTTACCGATGTAGATCGGTAGATCGTGCATTCGGCGGCAAAAAGGAAACCGGCGGCGGTCGTGAATCGGGATCGGATAGCTGGAAAGCCTATATGCGCCGCGCCACCAACACCATCAATTATTCACGCGAATTGCCGTTGGCGCAGGGCATCAAATTCGACGTTTGAGTTTGAAAAGCGGAAAAAATATTTCGGCTGCAAGGTAATTCCGGCGAGTGCGACCTAGTGGGCACGCGGAGGAAATGGAATGCGAGTACATGTCAATGCGCGCATCCACTTCTGTCTTCGTGCCCCTCACCGACTATCGAAGGAGCACCACGCCATGAAGCATTCAATCCTGAAAGTATTGATGAACATGATCGCCTTTTCCATGCTGGCGATCTCGGTTCCGGTATTCGCCGATGCCACCGAAGAGGACATCAACCGGTTCGTCACCAACTGCGATACCAACAAAGACGGCATGCTCGCGAAATCCGAAGTGTTGAAGCGCGCCACCGCGACATTCGACAAGATGGACAAAAGCAAAAAAGGCATGATGGATGACAAGCAATTCATGACTTTCCTGTTGGAATTGCAGAAGACCGATGGTTACACCAGCAATGGCCAAATGATGTCCAAGGCGGATCTTATGAAGAAGGTCGAGGCCATGTTCGACAAAATTGACACCGGCAAAAAGGGCATGCTGGATCGCAAGCAAGCCGAGCTGTTCCTGCGCGAATTGATGAAGAGCGGCGCGTAAGTCGGACTTCGACAATGCGGCAAACCCTCCAGTGAGGGACGGAAGCGCCGCTGTCGGGAATGGGTGTTCCCACGCGCGCGGGGTCGGCGCAAAAACGAAACCCCGCGCCCAACTTGGCTTTCAGGGCATTTGTGGTGCGAAAGGCTCGCCAGTGCTGGACTTTGACGTATGCTGCGCCTATGCGGAACTGACATAATGACGAATTCGGAACCGCATCAAGTGCGGATCCCGCGTCCGGCGGACGAAGAGCAACGTCTGGCGGCGTTGTACAGCTATCAGCTGCTGGACACGGCAGCCGAGGACGATTTTGATCTCCTGACCGAAATGGCGGCGCAGGTATGCCAGACGCCCTTTGCCTTCGTGTCGCTGGTGGATCGCGACAGGGTCTGGATCAAGTCGTGTTTCGGGATCAACGCGAAATCGTTTGAAACCCGGTTTTACGCATGTTCAGAGGTGCCGCCAGTCGCGTCAGAACCAGGTCCTCCCATGTCTTCCCGGTGACTCGTTCCAGATAGCTGCCGGCCACGATAAAGTTTGAATTCGCGTACGAGAACTTTTCGCGAAACCCGGTTGCCATCGGGACGCCGGTAAGGCGAGCGACGTAGGTCTCACGACTGAGGGAGGGATCCCAATAGTAGGGCCAGTCGACAGAACCGAGTCCGGCCCGCTGGCCCAACAAGTCGCGCAACGTGACCTCCGTCCAGCGCGAATCGGAAAGTCGAAATTCCGGCCATCGCTTACTCAACGGCTCATCGACATTGAGTAACCCTTCTTCCGCCAACTCGGCGGCCAGCAAGCCCGTAAAAAATTTTGTCATTGAAGCGATTTGAAATATGCTGTCTGGTGCACACATCCGCTTCGCCTCAATATCGCAAAATCCACTGGCATAAAGCGATGGAGGCTGGCCGAGTCGGACCAAAGCGACCGCCACACCGGGAATGTTCCACTTCTACCGCTGATCCTCGATCCACGCGGCATCGTCGGCTGGCGCCGCGACGCCGGCGAACGAAACACAGACCGTAAAAGCGAGCGCATGACAGCGCGCGATGTCAAACACGCCGGAAAGCATTCCGCGAGCGTCCGCCACACATTGCACATTTGCATCAGCCATCGCTAGTTCCCCTGGGCCGCAGCTTTACCGCCGCCGAAAAATAATCTATTCTGCCCCTGCAAGGCCATCAATAAAACGAATTGGATGTAAATGCGCAAGGTACTCATCATTTTCAGCCAGATGACCGACAGCGATGTTGAATGGATCGCCGGGGCCGGCGAGCGCATTCACGTCAAGGCCGGCACGGTCCTGATAAAGAACGATTCCCGCGTCAATCACCTGTACATCGTGCTGGATGGCCAACTCGTTATCCGCACCGCGTCGGGTTCGCCTATTGCGTTGCTGGAGAGTGGCGAAATTGTCGGTGAAATGTCACTCGTCGATCCCGCGCCGACCACCGTGTCCGTCGAAGTGGCGATGGATGCCACGCTGTTTCGCATTGCCGACGAGGTGATTCGCCGCAAGCTGGCGGACGACGCCGTATTCGCGTCGCACTTCTATTTCGCCCTGTGTATTTTTCTCGCTGACCGGATGCGCAATACCACGATGCGCATGGGATACGGCGAGGCATTGCCTGACCTGCACGCAAAGGACGAGTTGAATGAAAACCTGCTCGATACCATTCACGTCGCCGGTGCGCGATTTGATCGCATGCTGAAGCAATTATCGGGTTGAACCCGGGATGATCACCGCAATCAATCAGTTGTTCCGCAAGACCGCCCTGGAGCGGATGTCCTCGCCCAACCAGCTCGACGAGCGCCTTACACTGGTCTCCTACCGACGATGGGTACGGATTGCCCTGCCGGCGCTGGTCGTGCTGGTAGTGGCGTACGCAGCGTGGATTGCGAGTGCCTTGTGACCGCAGCCGCGATCGCCAGCAACCCGCCCGCCCGTTCCACCCTTTCCGCCAGCACTCGCGTTCATCGTACCCAGACCATCCTGCAACTGGAAGCGGTCGAGTGCGGTGCCGCCTCACTGGCGATGATCCTCTCGTACTACGGCCGCCACATACCACTTGAACAGCTTCGCGTCGAATGCGGCGTGAGTCGCGACGGCACCAAGGCCAGCAATCTTTTGCGCGCGGCGCGTTTGCATGGTTTGCTGGCGAAAGGCTACCGCAAAGAGCCCGCAGAAATTGCGTCGCTCAAACTGCCGTCCATCATTTTCTGGAACTTCAACCATTTTGTCGTGGTTGAAGGTTTCAAGCATGGCAAGGCGTACCTGAACGATCCGGCGCAGGGGCGCCGGGTAGTCGATGCGGATGAATTCGATCGCAGCTTTACCGGGATCGTGCTGGCGTTCGACCCCGGCCCCGATTTCAAGAGTGGCGGCACGCGACCATCAGTGGTCCGCTCGCTGCGCCAGCATTTTTCGGCGATGAAGGGCGCGCTGACAGTCCTGGTGCTGCTGGGTCTGTTGCTGGTGGTGCCTGGTGTCGTGCTGCCGATGCTATCGAGCCGCTTTATTGACGATGTGCTGGTCGCGCGATCCGACAGCATGGTGATACCGTTGCTCGCGGGAATGGCCATCACCGCCCTTGCGCGGGCAATACTGGCCTGGCTGCAGACGCGATACTTGAGCCGCACGCACGCGCGCGCCGCGCTCGACCTTTCCAGCCGCTTCTTCTGGCACACGCTGCGCTTGCCCGCGGAGTTTTTTACACAGCGCTCGGCGGGCGAAATCGCCTCGCGCGTCGGCCTGAATGAACGCGTGGCCGAGGCGCTCTCCAGCGAAATCAGCCAAGTGCTGCTGAACCTGTTGACGGCGAGTTTTTTTCTGTTTGCGATGTTCTACTATTCCCCGCAGTTGACCATCCTCGCCGTTGGCGCGGTCGGGCTTGAGTTATTTGTCTGGCGGATTATCTCAGAGCGCACTGCGGAGTTATCGCAGCAAATGTCGGTGCAGGCAGGCCGACTGGCCGGCGCCTCGGTCAACGGGCTCAGCAATATCGAAACCATCAAGGCGGCGGGCCAGGAGTGGGGTCTATTTTCGAAGTGGATTGCGCTGCAAACCCAATTGGTCAACTCCACCGTCAAGGCGCAGGGCATCAGTCTCACGCTCGGACAAGTACCCGGCCTGCTTGGCCTGGTGGTAAATCTTGCCATTCTGGGACTGGGGTCGATGCGGATCATGGACGGGCAGATGACGGTCGGCGAACTGGTCGCTTACCAGACGTTGCTGGCGGGATTCATTGCCCCGGCCCATGCACTGGGCTCGCTGTCGCAACAGATGCAATCGCTGCGCGGCGACCTCGCGCGGCTCGAAGATGTGCTGCACTATCCGCTCGAAGCGCAACACCGGGCGACGGACGCGGCGGAATCGGCGAGCGAGACGCAAAAACTTCGTGGTGAGCTCGAACTTCGCGGCATTCAATTCGGCTACAACCGCAATGAAGCGCCGCTGATCGACAACCTCGACTTGCGCATTTTGCCCGGACAGCGTATCGCGCTGGTCGGCGGATCGGGAAGTGGAAAATCGACCGTATCGCGTCTGGTGGTCGGCCTGTATCAGCCCTGGCAAGGTTCCGTTCTGTTCGACGGCCTGCCGCGCGAATCGTATTCACGCGCGGCATTTGCCGCATCGGTGGCAATCGTCGACCAGGACATTTTCCTGTTCCATGGCACGATCCGCGAAAATCTCACCATGTGGGATTCGACGATTTCCAACGACGACCTGGTGGCGGCGTGCAAGGACGCCTGCATTCACGATGTCATCGTCAGTCGCAGCGGTGGTTACGATGCGATGATTGACGAAGGCGGCCGTAATCTCAGCGGCGGCCAGCGCCAGCGGATTGAAATCGCCCGTGCGCTGGTGCGCAATCCGCGCATCCTGATTCTCGATGAAGCCACCAGCGCGCTCGACTCCACCACTGAACGAATCGTCGAGGAAAATTTGCGCCGGCGCGGTTGCACCTGCCTGGTTGTTGCACATCGGCTTTCCACCGTGCGCGATGCCGATGAAATCATCGTGATCGACCGCGGCAGCGTTGCCGAGCGCGGCACCAACGATTCGCTCATGCAAATTGAAGGCGGCCAGTATGCCCGCCTGGTCGCGTCGGGGCTCCAGTGATGCACCAGTTCTGGGCAAACGAAAGCGATACGGTCTGGTACGTCGATTCGGGCTCGGCCATGCTGTATCTCGCTTCCACCGGCGCGGCGGAACTGATGCAGCCGCGTCGCTTCGTGTGTGACTTGCCGGAAGGTTGTGCGGTCGCGGGATTGCCTGACGGCCTGCCACCCGGCTATGGCCTGCTGTGCGTGCCGGCGACCGGCGCGCGTATCCGCCGTGCCGGGCTCACCAGCCTGGATGCGCTGGATGCGCCGTCCAAGGCACGCATCGAGGAATGGATGCGCATCGTGATGCGTGACGTCGATCCCAACGGCAGCTGGGTGGCGGCGCAGCGCAAGGCATTGCGCCAGCGCACCGGTACCGCCACCGAAGAGTGGCGCGTCTGGCATTCGCGAGTAAGTGCCTTTACCGGCATGGTGGTGGAACGCATTTATCAGCGGGCGCAAGCGGCCGACGTGCGAGAGTCGGAGCGCCTGCGACGGGAACGGCGCATCGATGGGGCGCATTTTTCCGCTGCGATGGGTGAAATATCCAAGGGCGTATCTATCGACGGAGAGTTCGGCACGAGCGGCCCGGCCGATGATGACGGCGACGGGCTGCTGGCCGCGTGCCGCTTTCTCGAAGCCGCGCGGAAAGTGCGTTTCGTTACATCGCGCGCGGCGACCGCCGACGAAGCCGCCGAGGGAGAGTCGGTGGAAATGCTGGCCGAGGCTTCCGGCACGCGCGCGCGGCAAATCCTGCTCGATGGCGCCTGGTGGGATGAAGAAGGCGGCCCGCTACTGGCGCGCCTGTCGGAAAATGAGTTGCCGGCCGGGGCGCAGCGGCACTGGGTTGCGCTGTTGCCCGGCCCGGTCACCGGCTATCGGCTTTACACCGCCCGCGCCATCGAGGGTATCGAATCGGGCGAATGGGTCAGCGAGGCAATTGCCCAGCGGTTGTCACCGTTCGCGTACACCTTTTACCGCACTTTTTCCAAGGAAAAGCTCAGCGCGCTCGATGTCATCAAATTCGGCATCGAAGGCAAGGGCAAGGATATTCTGGTGCTATTGCTGGCGAGCTTGCTGGCCGGCGCGTTGAGCCTGCTGGTACCGGTCGTCTTCGGCGATCAGTCACGGGGGATGTACCGACGGTTGATACGGCTCCGCCCGATGGCATATATCGGTGTGGTGTCGTACGGCATTTACCTTTGGCACGACCACTGGATCGTG
>JANOKK010000453.1:0-3521 GCA_031419255.1 Betaproteobacteria bacterium | reverse complement strand
CACTCGATTGGATTAGCAAACTCTAGTTTCAGTGCGGCTTTCCGGGCATTTTCGCCACGTGAACCGCATGGATTCTGGAGTTTCAAAAAAACATGCTGCTAAAGATGCCAACTCCCGCTACAGAAAATCCGGGCGGGAGTGGCTCTTGTATTGCGTCAGAAGCGGCCATTCGACCGCCACCGATTACTTCAGTTCAACCTTTGCACCGGCTTCGGTGAGCTTCTTGGCGATTGCGTCGGCGTCAGCTTTGTTGACACCTTCTTTAACCGCTTTCGGAGCACCTTCAACCAGCGCCTTGGCTTCAGCCAGACCCAGACCGGTGATTTCGCGAACTGCCTTGATCACGTTGAACTTGTTGGCGCCAAAGTCGACCAGCATTACGTTGAACTCGGTTTTCTCTTCTGCAGCCGGAGCAGCAGCGCCGCCAGCAGCCGCGGGAGCAGCCATGGCGGCAGCGGAAACACCAAACTTCTCTTCGATCGCTTTAACCAGATCGTTCAGGTCCATCACCGACATCGTGTCCAGGGAGGCCAGGAATGCGTCTTTATCGAATGCCATTATTGAAAATTCCTATAAAAAGTTGAATGGGATTGAGTACGGGAGCGTTCAGCTAAAACTAAGCCTGAACAGCAGCACCTTCGGATTTTTTCTCGGCCAATGCAGCCAGTACACGCGCCATGCGCGAGACCGGGCTTTGCATGAGGCCCAACAGTTGCGACAGCAGCACTTCCTTGGATGGGATGTTGGCCAGCGATTGCACCGCCGCCTTGTCCAGCACCTTGCCGCCATATGCACCTGCCGTGATGACGAACTTCTCTTTGCCTTTAGCGAAGTCATTGACGACTTTTGCCGCAGCAACTGCGTCTACCGAAAAGCTGTAAATCAACGGACCGACCATTTTGTCAGCGGCCACCTCGAAAGGTGTTCCGGCAACGGCGCGACGAGCCAGCGTGTTTTTGAGTACACGCATATAAACGCCCTTCGCACGCGCATCGCTGCGCAACTTGGTCAATTCCGCGACCGTGGTACCCCGATACTCCGCAAGCACCATCGTCTGAGCCTTCGCCACATTGGCGATGACATCCGCGACGACTTCTTTCTTTCCTACCAGATTCAAACTCACGTTTGACCTCCTCTACGTTGATGAATGAATGCACTTTTCGGCACATTCATACCCGCAGCGACCTTGCTTCGGAGATCGGCGTCGGCGTTTCTTTGCCGACGTGACGATATCTTCGCTGGGACCGCCATCTGCGTAGGGTGCTACAGACTCGAAATTCTCGAGGCCGCGGCGATTAAGCTTTCGCTCCTACGGTCTTTGACAACCCCGCTGATCGATACGCTGATCATCGGGCCCAAAGAACTGCCCCCACTCAAACCAAGCAAGGGACTTGAATTGAAAAATTACTGCTGTTGAGTATTGGCCGCGAACGCCGACGGCTCCACACGCACACCCACGCCCATGGTCGAGGATACGGAAACCTTTTTCAGGTAAATACCTTTCGACGATGCGGGTTTTGCTTTGTTTACCGCCGCGACCAGCGCAACCAGATTTTCGTTCAACGCTTCGGTCGCGAATGAAGCGCGCCCGATCGTGCATTGAATGATACCGGCCTTGTCGGCGCGATATTGCACCTGACCGGCCTTGGCGTTCTTGACCGCTTGTTCGACGTTCGGGGTAACCGTGCCGACTTTCGGATTCGGCATCAGGCCACGCGGACCCAGAATCTGGCCCAGCGCGCCGACGACTTTCATTGCGTCCGGCGTGGCAATGACCACGTCGAAATCCATGAAGCCGCCTTTGATTTTTTCGGCGAGATCGTCGAAGCCGACAATCTCGGCACCGGCGGCAGTGGCTTTCTCGGCATTGGCGCCTTGGGCAAACACGGCAACACGAACACTCTTGCCGGTACCGCGTGGCAACACGACAGAGCCACGAACGGCCTGATCGGATTTCTTCGCGTCAATGCCCAGATTGATCGCGACATCGACGGATTCATCGAATTTCGCGGTTGCTGTTTTCTTGACAAGCTCAATCGCTTCATTCGCCGCGTAATTTTTGTTGGGGTCAACAATACCCGCGAGCGCCTTTTGACGTTTGGTGATGGTAGCCATTAACGTACTCCTTCGACTTCGATTCCCATGGATCGTGCGCTGCCGGCGACGGTGCGAACGGCTGCATCCAAGTCCGCTGCGGTCAGATCGGGCATCTTCATTTTTGCGATTTCTTCGGCTTGCGCGCGCGTCAATTTGCCGACCTTGTCGGTATGCGGCGTTTTGCTGCCTTTTTCAACTTTGGCAGCTTTCTTGATCAATATCGACGCCGGTGGCGTCTTCATGATGAAGGTAAATGATTTATCCGCAAACGCGGTAATCACCACGGGAATCGGCAGGCCCGGTTCCAGCTTCTGCGTTTGCGCATTGAACGCTTTGCAGAATTCCATGATGTTCAATCCACGCTGACCCAGCGCGGGACCGATCGGCGGCGAAGGATTCGCCTTTCCGGCCGGCACTTGCAGCTTGATATAGCCGACGACTTTCTTTGCCATGATTCAATACTCCTTGGGTTCATGCGAACACCGGTTTTACGGCGCTCTCCCCACTCGTTCTCAACCACTTTACTGACTTCTGATGTTGGAGGGTTGTAACCCAACATCGACAAAAAATTATTGCTTTTCGACCTGCCCGAAATCCAGTTCCACCGGGGTCGGACGACCAAAGATAAGTACGGACACGCGAATTTTCGATTTATCGTAATTCACATCTTCCACATTGCCGTTGAAATCGGTGAACGGGCCGTCTTTGACGCGCACGTTTTCACCCACTTCAAACAGCACTTTCGGTTTCGGCTTTTCGACACCTTCTTTTACCTGATTCAGGATGGAGTCCACTTCCTTTTGCGAAATCGGCGTGGGCCTGTTACCTGTGCCACCAATGAATCCCGTGACTTTTGGGGTGCTTTTCACCAAGTGCCAGGTTTCATCGGTCATTTCCATATTGACCAAAATATAACCGGGGAAAAAGCGGCGCTCCGACAACGATTTCGCTCCGGCCTTCATTTCCACCACTTCTTCGGTGGGCACCAATACTTCGCCAAACTTGTCGGCCATGCCCGAACGCTTGATGCGTTCGATCAGGGCCGCTTGAATACTTTTTTCCTGGCCGGAATAGGCATGCACCACGTACCAACGCATCATCTATGCTCCGTGTCCGATAAATTTCGTCAGGACAAACGTCAGACTCCAGTCGACGGCCCACAAAAATATGGCCATCACAAAAACGAATACAAAGATCATGCCTGTCGATTGCATGGTTTCCTTGCGCGTCGGCCAAACGACTTTCTTGGCTTCCTCGATAGATTCTTTGGCGTATTGCACAAACTCACGCCCCGGCTCGGTAAACCAGCCAACCACACCGGCAATGATGAACCCGCCGAACATCGCACCGATCCGCGCAATCATGGGCTTGTCCGACAGCCAATAAAATGCCGCAAGACCGGCGATTGCCAGCAAAACCGCAAT
>JANOKK010000452.1:0-4986 GCA_031419255.1 Betaproteobacteria bacterium | reverse complement strand
TGCGTGATGCGCGCGTCGCGGCAGCCATATTGGAAACCGCGCGTGGGGGCATTTTGCGGCGCGGCTTGGCGGTGGCGCGAGCGCATGTGGCGGTCATCACCAACATCAGCGCGGATCATTTCGGCGAATACGGCATCGATAGTCTCGATGATCTTGCCGACGTGAAGTTTACCGTCGCGCGCGCGCTTGAAGTTGATGGCACGCTGGTACTGAATGCCGACGATGGCGCCTTGCTTACCCGAGCGAAAATGCAAACGTGCAAGGTCGCATTGTTCGCGCGCGATGACATGCATCCCGTCTTGGTTATGCATCGCAATAAAGGCGGCGCAACGTGCGGGTGTATTGATGATCAACTATGGCTCACGTATGGCGGTCAGCGCGCGCGGTTGGGTGCTGTGTCAGAGATGCCGCTCACGCTCGATGGCACGGCCATGTACAACCTCGGCAATATTGCTGCGGCAGTGTTGGCCGCCGCGGCAATCGGTGTCTCGCCGGACATCATTGCCGCAACGTTGCATGCATTCGGCCATGACCGACGCGACAATCCTGGCCGCTTGAATAGATGGTCGCTCGCGGATATCACGGTGTTGATCGATTACGCGCATAACCCTGATGGACTCGCACTGCTGCTCGGTGCGTGTCGTGCGGTTCAGCAAACAGGTGGCACCAGCCCCCGCCTCTCGAAAGCAGGACGCCTCGGCTTGCTGCTGGGGCAGGCTGGCAACCGCAGCGATGATGCCATCGCCGAACTCGCGCGAACGGCGGCCGACTTCAGCCCGGATCATGTCGTGATCAAAGAAATTGCCGGCATGTTGCGCGGTCGCGTGCCCGGTGAGGTGCCACGAATGTTGGAAAGCAATTTGCTCGCGTCAGGATTCGCCCGCGAGCGGATTGAATGCGTCAGCGATGAAGTGGACGCCGCGCGGCATCTGCTGCGCTGGGCGGCAGCGGGTGATTTGATCGTGCTGCCGATTCACCAAGCGGCGGCGCGAGTGCGTTTGGAAAAAATGCTGGATGAAATGGATGCGAACGGTTGGCGCGCGGGGATGGCGGTGCCGATTGCGGGGTGAAGTCTTTGGCAAATGCGGCTGCGCTCTGCTGCAACCGCTGCCCCTCACCTGCCACGCGTTCGCGTATCGGCCTCGCCTTTTTGAGGCGGGTGAGGGAGCAGTCGTCAAGAACGTTAACCCCAGCACCCGCGGGCCTCTCCGACCACAAATGCCCCGAAACCCGCTCCAGTGCTAGACTTTTATTATCAATGCACCCCTACCCCGCCACATCGCAATCAAATAAATACCCGGCACCGCGTTCAGTCTTGATCAGCTTTGGCTCATTGGGGTCAGACTCGATTTTTCGGCGCAGTCGGAGTATCTGCACGTCTATCGAACGATCGTAAATATCGTCGTGCAGGCGGCTGCCTTCCAGCAATTGATCGCGCGAAAGGATTTGTTTTGGCGACTTCAGGAAACTGACCAACAGCGCGTATTCGCCGTTGGTCAATTCGACGCGCTCACCAGCGGGGGAAATCAACTTGCGCGCGCCGCTGGATAACTCCCACCCGGCGAACCGATACACGCGAAGTTCGGTTTCGCGGCGCACTTTCGCACTTTCATTCGCCGCCGGAGACTCATAGCGACGCAACACGGCACGAATGCGCGCCAGCAATTCGCGCGGGCTGAATGGCTTCAGCAAATAATCGTCCGCGCCGAGTTCAAGCCCCAGCACGCGGTCGACCTCGTGGGCCTGACCGGTCAACATGATGATCGGCACATTGGATGTCTGGCGAATGCTGCGAATCAGCGAGAATCCATCTTCTCCCGGCATGCGCACATCGAGTACGATCAGGTCGATCTCCTCGGCCTTCAGCACGGACATCATTTCACGCCCGTTGGCCGCCGTGGAGACGCGAAAGCCCGCCTCGGTCATGTACTCCGAAATCAGTTTGCAGATGAGTTCGTCGTCATCGACGGCAAGCAGATGCGTCATGTTGTGTGGCGGGCCGGCGCCCGTGATGGATGTGGTTAAAGGATACAACAAGAATGTTAACTCGACTGTCTGCCGCCGCAAAATTAGCATTTGCGTTCCGCCGGGCGGAGTTGCAGGTTACGCGGTGCCCGCACGAAACTATCCGGTCGCGCGCGGTGCACCGGTAGAATCACTTCAATATGGATTCTCATTCGAATTACCGCAGGCTCGACCGCGACAGTATTGGACTCGCACTCATCTCCCTTGCGGGTTACGTGCTGCTGTTTCATTTCGGTCAATTGCTGGTCGGCGAAAACGTTGGCGCCTATCCGATCTGGCTCTCGGATGGGTTCGCACTCGGGTTCTGGTTCGCGAGCCGCGGCCATTGCCGTTGGCCGCAAATTGTCGCGGTACTGCTCGCCAATTTCACGATTTCGTTCAACGTTGCGGCACCCTGCTACGTCGATATTTTCAGCGGCGTCATCAACGCCTTCCAACTCGGCTTTGCGGCATGGCTGACCGAAACCGCGCGCGCCAAACTTGGCCGCAAGTGGGTCGGGATCTACCGCTTCGCCATTTATGTCGCTGCCGCGGTCTTCGTCGCAAACGGTATTTGTTCGATATTGATGGGCTGGCTGTTTCAAGCGCAGGGTCGCGGCGAATTTGAAGAAAACGCCATCGCGTTGTTCATCTCAGATGGGCTCGGCATCCTGGTTGTCACACCGCTGATTTTGGCGTGGACCAAGAGTGTCGAACGTCCCGATTGGCAGATGACGCGTCGACGAGCCATTGAGATGGCCCTCATTTTCCTCGTCATCGCGGTAGTGAGCTATTTGATTTTTTCAATGCGTCCCGATGCATTCGGTTTGGTCTCGCCGCTGGCCTACCTGATTATTCCGTTTGTATTGTGGGCCGTTGCGCGTTTTCAATTGCGCGGTGCGACGTTGGCCGTGGCCGTGTGCTCGATGATCGCGATTTATTTCACGATGCATTATCTGGGCCCGTTTGTATCGGGATTTGTGCCGACGCGGCAGGCAGTACTGGAATTGCAGGGCTTTCTCGCTGTGATCGCCATATCGACCCTTTTTGCCGGCGCACTCGTCGAGGATCGGCGCAGCGCAATTCACGATGCATTTGCCTGGAAACGGCGCTTTGAGGCTGCCATCACGGCGAGCGAGACACTGGTCTATGAAATCAGAATGCCTGAAGCGGTGGCGAGCTGGGCCGGCGACGTCAAAGGTGTACTCGGCTGGTCGAACGCCGAAGTCGATACGCTTGAGAAATGGACATCGCATGTGCATCGCGACGATGTCGGTCAACTTGCCGCAATCCGTGAACACCTCGTGCGCGGGTCGCGGGAAACGTACAAGGCCGAATACCGCTTCTACCGTCCCGACGGCACCGAGATGTTGTTGGGTGTATCGGCCTATGCCAATGCGAACAATGATCCCGAAGTGACCGAGCGGACGCATGGCAGTGTCATCGGCTTTGTAAAAGACATTACGACACAAAAGCGCGCCGAGGCCGAACGCGCGCTGTTGGAGGCGGAACTCCGGCAGGCGCAAAAAATGGAGGCCATCGGCCGTCTCGCGGGCGGCATCGCGCATGACTTCAATAATATTCTTGCCTCAATTCTCGGCTACGGCGAAATGGCGCGCAATCGAGCCGCCTCGAATGCCGCGCCCGACGAAACGTTGCTGCGGCAACTCGACACGATCATGAAAGCGGGTGAGCGCGGCCGCATCCTGATTTCGCAAATACTGACGTTCAGCCGCCGCAATCCGGAACACGCGCAATCACTGAATGCGCTCGATATCGTCGAGGAAATGGTGACGCTGATCCGTGGCTCTTACGCGCACGAGATCGCTTTTCGCACGGCGGTATCCGACGCGCCGATGACGGTGTTTGGCAACGCGACCGAGCTGTATCAATTGTTCCTGAATCTGGCCGTCAATGGCTTGCAGGCGATGCCCGATCTGGGTTTGTTGGAGATCACCGTCGGGCAGGAAATTCTTGGGTCGCCGCGCACCGTGTCGGAGCAGCAATTGCCGGCCGGCGCGTACCTGCGCGTGTCGATTAAGGATCACGGTATCGGCATTGATGCGGAAACGCGCGCGCATATGTTCGAGCCATTTTTTACCACCAAGGGTGCCGGACGCGGCACCGGCCTTGGCTTGTCGTTGGCGATGTCGATTGCCAAAGCGCACGGGGGCGGCATTGATGTGATCAGCGCGCCGGGCGAGGGCGCGACCTTCTCCGTATATTTGCCGTTGATCGCCGCGGATGATCGCATTGCGAGCGTTACCAACGCAGCGAAAATTCTGCCGCGCGGTCATGACGCGCGCGTGTTGCTGGTGGATGACGAGCCATCGTTGCGCGAACTGGCGGAAGAAATCCTCACACTGCTCGGCTACCAGACCGCGAGTTACGGCGACAGCGTGGAAGCGCTCGCGGCCTTTGAGCGCAACCCCACCCGCTTCGATGCTGTCCTTACCGATGAAGTCATGCCGGGTCTCAGCGGCACGCAGTTGGCTGGCCGCATGCACGCGCTGCGCCCCGAATTGCCGATACTGATCATCACCGGATTCGGCGGGCCAGGATTCGAATTGCGCGCGCAACAAGCCGGCGTGACGACCGTGCTTCGCAAGCCCTATCAGATGAGTGAACTTGCGCATGCGCTGAACAAGGCATTGCGTCGCAAATCGTCATAGCGGCAGGATTTTACAGTCGTTAACAATCACCGCTGCAACTGCGGGCTGAGGCACTTACGTTAGCGCTTCCTCACGCTAAATGCGTTTGCTGGCGAGCTATCTTTGCAAGCTGCCCGAGAAATTGGCCTCAATCTGCTTATTACAATGCCGCAGCGCAATTGCCGCGTATTTCATTCGTAATATTGAAACGCTCTCCGGTAGTTGACGCGTAACGTCGCACCTTGATAATCGCCCCCATTGAACATTTCGAAAGAAAAGAAATGCAGGCGATGTTACAGAAAACGACTTCCAGCGATACCTCGATCGGCGC
>JANOKK010000451.1:0-13559 GCA_031419255.1 Betaproteobacteria bacterium | reverse complement strand
CCTGTCGTTTCGAGTAGCGCAGGGTACCCCGGCGCTTTTTGCGGGGGCGACGAACCTGGGGTCGCCTTCTTTTGCTTACTTTTCTTGGCGAAGCAAGAAAAGTGAGTTGCCGCCGGGCAACCCCCGGCAGCGATTTCAATTTGCAAAATAACCTCCTTTTCTCACAACATTCAGAATGACCGTATCAACCGGAGAATCAAAATGACCAAACAAATCCAGGAAGCCTACATCGTCGCCGCCGTCCGTACCCCTGTTGGCAAAGCGCCACGCGGCATGTTTAAAAACGTTCGCCCCGACGACATGCTCGCGCACGTACTAAGAGGCGCAATGGCGCAAGTGCCGGGATTGGATCCGCATGACATCGGCGATGTCGTGGTCGGCTGCGCGATGCCGGAAGGCGAGCAGGGCATGAACGTGGCGCGCATTGGCGTGTTGCTCGCCGGCCTGCCCGACAGCGTGCCCGCCGTGACCATCAACCGCTTCTGCTCCTCCGGCGTGCAGGCGATCAGCATGGCGGCTGATCGCATCCGCTGCGGTGACGATGATGTCGTGATCGCAGCCGGCACCGAGAGTATGTCGATGGTGCCGATGATGGGCAACAAGATTGCGTTGAACCAGTCGGTGTTCACCAACAATGACAACGTCGGCATCGCCTACGGCATGGGCATTACGGCCGAGAATGTCGCCAAGCAATGGAAGGTGACGCGCGAAGAACAAGATGCGTTTGCGGTCGCCTCCCACAAGAAAGCCATGGCAGCGATCGCGGCAGGAAATTTCAAGAGCGAAATCCTTCCCTACGAAATCGATGCGGCGATGCCCGATCTGGCGAGTGGCGAAATCAAGCACCGCAAAAAAACGGCCGAAAACGACGAAGGCCCGCGTGCTGACACAACCATGGAGACGCTCGCGAAATTGCGCACCGTGTTCGCGGCCAAGGGCAGCGTCACCGCAGGCAACGCGTCGCAAATGTCCGATGGTGCGGGCGCGGTGATTTTGATGAGCGAGCGCGCGATGAAAAAATACAACATCCAGCCGCTCGCGCGCTTTGTCTCGTTCGCGGTCGCCGGGGTGCCGCCGGAAATCATGGGCATCGGCCCAATCAAGGCGATCCCGAAAGTATTGGCGCAAGCGGGGATCAAGCAGGACGATCTCGATTGGATTGAATTGAATGAAGCCTTTGCCGCACAGGCGTTGGCGGTAACAAAAGAGTTGGGCCTCAATCCGGACAAAATTAATCCTCAGGGCGGTGCAATAGCGCTCGGCCATCCACTTGGTGCCACCGGTGCGATTCGCGCCGCGACGCTGCTCCACGGCATGCGCCGCAACAAACAGAAATGGGGCATGGTGACGATGTGCATCGGCACCGGCATGGGGGCGGCGGGGTTGTTCGAATCGATGTAAGCGCCGAGGCAAGAAATCTGTGCCAAGCAACTGACTTGCCGGTCATTTCTGACCTGTTGCAAGCGCACCACAAAGTGCCTTTGCTGCAAAGAATTACTGTAAAGTATCGCGAAATAGATGGAAACCGCCGCTATCGTCGCAATTGGTCGAAGCAAAGGCGTGAGTTCCCGGCACATAACAAATTTCGTTTCAACTTTGAGGAGAACACCTGATGAGCAAGTCTCATATTTGCTGCGGCATTAACTCGCCGGTCGTGAAAGTGGTCACATTGGCGGTCGGCATGGCGCTGGCAGGCGCGGCGGGCGCAGAGCAATTCAAATTCGATAATGGCGTGTCGGGTAGCTTCGATACCACGATCTCGGCAGGTGTCTCGGTGCGTACCGAGAAACAGGATCCAAGTCTGATAGGACTCGCCAACGGCGGAACCTCGCGGTCCGTGAACGAAGACGACGGCGACCGTAATTACAACAAAGGCAAGACTTTTTCCGAAACGCTGAAAGTCACGCACGATCTGGAATTGAAACAAGATACGTGGGGCGTGTTTCTTCGCGGCACGTATTTTGTCGATTTTGTGAATCGCCGCAATGAGAATCTTGGCCCTATCGGTCGCGACCGTTTGGGCAGCGACGCAAAGGTTCTCGACGCGTTTGTGACCAAAGCGTTCGATGTCGCCGGCAAGAACGTGCGATTTCGCGCGGGCAATCAGGTGATCTCATGGGGCGAATCGACCTTTATCGGCAACGGCATCAACGTCGCCAACGCGGTCGACGTTTCGAAATTGCGCGTACCGGGTTCGGAATTAAAAGAAGCCTTCATTCCAACGGCCAGTGTGTTGGGTTCGTTCGAGCTTTCCAAATCCGCCAGCCTGGAAGCATTCGCTCAATTCAATCACGACAAATTCAAGCTCGATCCGCGTGGATCGTATTTCAGCAATAGCGATGTGGCGTCGGATGATTCGGATAAGTTGATTGTTACGTTTGGGCGGCGCAAGGATGTCACCGGTCGGGTGGCTACCAATCCAATCGTCTTGCCAGCTGCGGCTTTGGCTAATCCCACCATTGCGGGCTTGAACTCGGCACTGGTCGGTTTGTATGGCCCCGCCGATGCAGCAGCAGCAGTCTGGGTGCCGCGCTCCGCAGATCGCCCTCCATCGGATAGCGGTCAATATGGCGTGGCATTTCGTTATTTGGCCAATCAACTCAATAACACGGAATTCGGCTTGTATTTCATGAATTACCATAGCCGCGTGCCGTTCCTGTCAGGTGTAAAAGGCACAGCGTCTTCCGTGATTACTGGTGGCCCGCTCACCGCGACAGTGTGTTCCGCCGGACTGGTGGCAGCGCTCGGTTCCGGGATTTGCGATCAAGCGAGAACCGACAACAAGGCCAACTATTACGCGGAATTCCCGGAAAACATCCGCATGTATGGCGTGTCGTTCAACACCTCAGGACCAATGGGTATCGCGTTGCAGGGCGAGTATTCATATCGCCCGAATCAACCTTTGCAATATGCGTCAGCCGAGGTAATTTTGGCGGCGCTGGGTGCCCCGAACCTGCTCACTGGATTCACGCAAATTGCCGGTGCCCCGGTCGGCGCTACGGGTGCCGCACTGGTACCGAATGGCACCACCATTCAGGGATGGGCTCGCGTCAAAATGAGCCAGTTACAAATGACCGCGACCAAAGGTATACCCAATGTGATGGGGGCGGATCAAGCGGTGTTCGTGTCCGAGGTCGGCTACACCAAATATAGCGGCCTGCCGACCGGGCAAAAGTTCTCTGGCCCGGCAACCGGCTTGCCGGCCACCGCGTTTGCGGCGAGTTTGGCTTCGGTTGGTGCCTTCGCGCAACAGACCGACGGTTTCATTACTGATAATTCCTGGGGTTATCGTGTGGTTGGGCGTCTGGAATATTCAAACCTCGTCTATGGTGCGAACGTGGCACCGCGCTTCGCTTTCAACCACGACGTGAAGGGTGTCTCGCAGACATTCAATCAGGAAGCCAAGTCGTATTCACTGGGTGCCAACTTCGACTGGCAGAAAAAACTGACGCTTGATCTCTCGTACAACTCGTTCTTCGGCGGGCGCACGTTTTGCGGTACCGATTCAGTTGCCTCGGCACAGGTGTTATTGGCCGGCCAACCCCGGAGCTATTGCTCCAGTGCAAATCCGATCAAAGACCGCGATTTCTATTCGGTCGTGGTGGCTTACTCGTTCTGATTTTGCGGTCGTCCGTCGGCGAGCATGTCGGCGGACGATTGCATTCAAGCGTTAACTTCCTACCGCGACACGCGCAATCGACGGGTGCCGGTTAGGGAAAAGCAATTTTGCAGCAGGAATTGAAGATAACTTTCTGGAGGAAACATGAATGTAAAACGATTGACGATGTTGGCATCGGCGACGTTGGGCGCACTGACTATCTCGGTAGGGGCTCAAGCGCAATTAGCCGCCGCCGATTTGGCCAAGCTGGGCACCACGCTCACGCCGATGGGGGCTGAAAAGGCCGCCAATGCGGCCGGCACCATTCCGGCATGGGATGGCGGCATCACCAAAGTGCCTGCGGGCGTGAACTTCAAGACGGGTGGAACCTATCCGGATCCGTTTCCGAACGACAAACCGACACTCACCATCACCGCCGCCAACATGGACAAGTACAAAGACAACTTGTCGCCCGGCCAAATGGCGATGTTGAAGCAGTATCCCACCTACAAATTGAATGTCTTCCAGACGCGCCGCACGGCCGCGTATCCGGAAGCGCATTACAAAGAGACCAAGGATTGCGCGGCCAAAGCCAAGTTGTCGACAGGCGGCAATGGCGTAACGGGTTGCGACGGCGGCACCCCATTCCCGATTCCAAAAAACGGCAACGAGGCCATCTGGAATCAGCAATTGCACTACAAAGGCAATACCTTTGCGCAGCATTGGGCACAAGCGGCAGTGACCGCCTCAGGTGATTTCGCACTGGTGAAATTCGAGTACGAATACGATCTTTCGTACGGCAATTTGCTCAAAACATCCGCGCAGCGCGAGCAAAACAAGATCCTGAATTACCTGCAAGTCACCACCGCACCCGCGCGTTTGGCGGGGCAAATCTTGCTGGTACATGAGACGGTGGATCAATCGAAAGAGCCGCGTTCGGCATGGACGTACAACCCGGGTCAGCGTCGCGTACGTCTGGCACCTAACGTCGCGTACGACAACCCCGGCACGGCGGCCGATGGCCTGCGCACCAACGACGATTTCGGCATGTTCAACGGTGCCACCGATCGTTACGAATGGAAGCTGGTCGGCAAAAAGGAAATGTACATCCCGTATAACTCCTATCGCCTGTCGGATCCCAAACTCAAGTACACCGATCAACTCCGTCCGGGCCATATGAATCAGGATTTGGCGCGCTATGAATTGCATCGCGTCTGGGTGGTGGATGCGACCTTGAAATCGGGTACCTCGCACATTTACTCGCGCCGTACCTTTTATCTCGATGAGGATAGCTGGAACATCGTGTTGATCGACAAGTACGATGGTCGCGGACAACTCTGGCGCTTCTCCGAACAACACAGCGAGACCTGGTACGACGTCCCGATGTGGTTCGGCACGGTCGAAGTGCATCACGATCTGCAATCGCGCCGCTATATCGCGATGGGACTGCGCTCGGAAGAGAAAGTCATCTACGACCCCATCAAACGCACCTCCGCCGATTACACGCCGGCGAATCTGCGCAACCTGGGCACGCGTTGATCGCAGGCTGAAGCGGCGATCAATATCAGGCACTGGAATTCGGGGACAATGTATTTGTCCCCGAATTGTTTTTGTGGTGCGAATTCGCTATTGTTTGCCGTTGAGGGTGTGTGTCTCGTGCCGCGCAAATGATCATTGCAGCATTTTCGTCACGTGAATTGCGTATTGTTGGCGGCGCGTGGATTGCGTCGAATGTAAATTGTCGAGGCGGATTTATATGACTATCTCCAAAACACTTTGTGTCAGCCACTCAATCGTCGCCGGATGGCTATTGTGCGCCGGCACCTCCGTGGCGATCGCGCAAATCAATCCTGCAGTTATGCCGGCTTCCGGCGCACTCACCAAGCAGACCATGTCGCGATTGCTGCTGACCGATGGCACGCGTGTCGGTGAGCGCGTCGTTGCCGTCGGTGACCGAGGCTACATCGTCTATTCCGACAACAACGGCGAATCATGGCTGCGCGCGAAAACGCCACCGAATACGCCACTGCTGACTGCTATATATTTTCTCGATGCCAAAACCGGCTGGGTTGTGGGACACGACAGCATGATCCTCACCTCCACGGATCGCGGCGAATCCTGGACCAAATCGTTCTCGGCCGTTGAAGAACAAAAACCGTTGATGGATATCACCTTCGTCGATGCGCAGATTGGATTTGCCGTCGGTGCCTACGGCGCCTTTCATGCGACCACCGATGGCGGCAAAACATGGTCGCCGCGAAAATTATTTGAAGGCACCAAGGCCGCACCAGCGGCTGCCACCGCGCCGAAAAAAGGCAAGTACGAGAGTGTCGGCAGCGCCAAAGCGGGCAAAGGTGGCAAAGCCGACGAGGTCGATGCCGACGACAAAGCTGCCAAGGGTGGCGGTGACGACGATAAACACATCAATGCAATCGTGAAGCTGGGCGAGAACAAATTGTTCGTTGCCGGCGAGGCGGGATTGCTGGCGAAATCGGACGATGGCGGCAAAAGCTGGATCAAGATCGTCTCGCCGTACAAGGGCTCGTACTTCGGCGCGATCCAGGCGAAGGATGGCGCGGTAGTGATCTACGGGTTGCGTGGTCGAATCTATCGCAGTACCGACGCCGCGTTGTCGGGCTGGAAACAGATCGACAACAAGTCAGTGGCCTCGTTGATGGGTTCCACACGGCTCGCCGACGGCACGCTGGCGCTGGCAGGGCTATCCGGCACGGTATTGGTATCCAAAGACAACGGCAACAGTTTCTCGGTCGTGTCGAGCGGCTCGACCAAGGCGCTGTCGGCACCGTTGCAGGGTGCCGCGAGCAAGTTGCTGCTGATAGGCGAGGCGGGCGTGCGCGATGTTGCGTTTTCGGCTGCCGCGCCCGCGCCTGCACCTGCACCTTCTGCACCTTCCGCGCCCGCTGCACCCGAAACATCGAAGCCAAAGGCTTGACCAATGCCGATCTATTGGTCCCCGTTCACCCTGAGCTTGTCGAAGGGTCACAAGCACAAAGGCCCTTCGACAAGCTCAGGGCGAACGGTGGTTTGTTTCACATCCTGAATCGCTCTAAATGTACTCTCTCCCTCCGCAGTCACCAAAGACGAGCGCACCATGACCCTACACGATCTCATCGAAAAATTCTCTGCCATCATCTTCAACAATCGCAAGATGTGGCTGATTATTTTCGCGGCACTCACGGTAGGCTTCGCGATTTCTGCGAGTCAGTTGAAGGTCGATGCGGGCTTCAACAAGATGGTGCCGCTCAAACACCCGTACATGAAGGTCTACAAGGAATACGAAACCGTGTTCGGCGGCGCCAATCGCGTCGCGATCGCGCTGGTGCAAAAAGACGGCGATCTTTACAACAAAGAATTCATGGCCAAGCTTAAAGCCTTGACCAACGACATCCTCGTGCTCGAAGGTGTCGACAAGCCCAGCGTGCGTTCGCTGTTCACACCCAACACCCGCTTCATCGAAGTGGTGGAGGAAGGTTTCGCCGGCGGCAATGTCATCCCGGCGACCTTTCAGGGCACCGACGAAGACATGGAAGTGGTGCGAGGCAACGTGCAGAAATCGAGTGAGATCGGTCGCACCGTCGCAACCGATTTTTCCGGCGCGCTGGTGATCGCGGGGCTGTTGGAATCGATCCCGAAAGACGGCGGCAAAGTCGAGAAGCTCAATTACTTCGAACTTTCCAACAAGCTCGATGAATTGCGCGCGAAATACGAAGGCCCGAAGCATACGATCCATGTCATCGGTTTCGCCAAAGCGGTCGGCGATATTTCCAACGGTGCGCGCGGGGTGATCATGTTCTTCCTGATCGCCTTCATCATCACCGCCGTGTTGATGTGGTGGTTTGTGAAAGATTTGAAATTGACGATGGTCTCATTGGTGGTCGCGATGATGCCAGTGCTGTGGCTGCTCGGCACGTTGCCGATCATCGGCTTTGGTATCGATCCGCTATCGATTCTGGTGCCGTTCCTGATATTTTCGATCGGCGTTTCGCACGCCGTGCAAATGACCAAATCCTGGGAGCGCGAAGTGATCGGTGGTGCCGATAGTCTCGCCGCGGCCAAGCATTCCTTTGCCACCATTTTTATCCCCGGCACGCTGGCACTGGTGACCAACGTGCTCGGCTTCGCCGTGATCATGCTGATCCCGATCGACATCGTGCGCGAGCTCGGTATTACCGCTTCACTCGGTGTGGCGTGGATGATCATCACCAACAAGATGTTGCTGCCGATACTGCTCTCGTACCTGACTATGTCGAAGGACGCAGCGGGCAAGGAAGCCAGTCAGGAACATCGCGTCGAGCAGATTTGGCGGACGGCGTCGAGTTGCGTACAGAAAAAACGCGCCGCTGTTATCGTCGGCATTTCCGCGTTGGTACTGGCGCTGGGTCTGTGGAAAGCGCACGACCTGAAAGTCGGCGACTACGGCTCGGGCGTGCCGGAATTGCGTTCTACCTCGCGCTACAACATGGACAACGACGTTATCGTGAAAAAATTCGCGGTCGGCGTCAATACGCTCGGCGTGGTCGCGCAAACCAAAGGCGTGCAGGGCGCCTGCACCAATTACGACATCATGTCGTCGATCGAAAAATTCGATTGGTACATGCAAAACGTCGAAGGCACGCAATCGGTGATGTCGCTGCCGGGCTTGGCGCGCAACATCAACGCGGGCTTCAACGAAGGCAATCTGAAATGGCGCCAGTTGCCGCGCGAATCCACCAGCCTCGCGCAAAGTGTCACGCCGATCGATACCGCCACGGGCCTGCTCAATCCCGATTGCTCCGCGATGCAGGTGCTGGTGAACACCACCGATCAGCAGGGCGAGACGCTGAAACGTCTCGTATCGGAAGTAAAAAATTTCGGCAAGGAAGCCAACAGCGACAAACTCGAATTCAAACTCGCGACCGGCAACATGGGCGTGACCGCCGCGACCAATGAAGCCGTCGATTCCGCGCGCTACGAGATGCACGCCGCCATCTTTGGCGCGCTGTTATTGATGTGCTGGGCCACCTTCAGGAGCCTGCGCGCAACGCTTTGCATCCTGATCCCGCTCGCCCTCGTCTCAGTCCTGTGCGAAGCGCTGATGCCGATGCTGGGCATCGGTTTGAAAGTATCCACCTTGCCGGTGATCGCACTTGGCGTGGGTGTGGGTGTCGACTACGGAATCTATTTGTTCGATCGCCTCGAAGTGCATCTGGAAGAAGGCATGGAACTCGGCGCCGCATTTTTTGAGGCACTCAAAGAGCGCGGCGCGGCGATGATTTTCACCGCGGTCACCATGACGCTAGGCGTGGGCACATGGGCAATGTCGGCGCTGAAATTCCAGGCCGATATGGGCGTGCTGCTTGCGTTCATGTTCTTCCTGAATATGTTGGGTGCGATTTTCCTGTTGCCGGCGATGGCGGCATTCTTGTTGAAGCCGCATAAGAAGGCGGCGTAAGCGAGCGGGTCAAGCTCTAGCGCTGGCGCGGCGTTCCGGTCGATTTCCTCCCAAACGCCGCGCCGAATGGCGTTTTAAATGCTCATACCCGGGTTTCTCTAAACGGTTAAGCCTGAGCCGTGCCCGCCATAATAATCGCGCGAACCCTATACTGCCGTATCAATCAATCAAGAAACGGCGGGAGAGCGGTATGGCGGATATGGACGCGAACAAATACCGCAAGCGAATCCGGTTGTTTCAGTACGTGGTGATCGGCGTGAACACATTGCTGCGGCGCTGGACGGCCGAAACGGCGGATGCGGTCGGCAAGCTGCGCGCCTCGGACGCGGTGATCGACGAGGTCGTCAAGGAAACGGCGACAGCGGTGGTGCAGATCGGCGGCGGCTTTCGCACCATACTCGACAAAACGCATCGACAAACCACACTCGCCACTGGGCTTTTGCGCAGCCATGATCGTCCCACGTCGGGCAGCGCGACCGATGTCACCAAGCCGCGCGAGGTACCGGGGCTTCAGGACTTCGTGAAACTCTATGAGGCCCAGCTTCAGCGTGTGGCAGCGGAACTCGAACGCTATTCGGTGTTGGCTGAAGAAATGGTCGCGCATCAAAAGCAGGTGCGCATCGATGCCGCCGCGATGGACGATACGCTCGACGAATTGCACAACATGTCCGCGCGCATCGCAAGGATATCGCTCGATGCTTCGATCGCCGCGACCAATCAGGAATTCGATTCAAAGACCTTCATCGAAATGACCGACCGCGTGCGCGCGATCAGCGAGCAATCGCACGATCTCACGCGTCGCGCGCGGAAGGGGCTCGAATCGATCCGCGAGGAAGTCACACTCGCGACCAAACACACCATGAGTGCCGCGATTTCGGCGCGCGGCGCGGCCAACATTGCGGCACTCGAAATCCAGAAACTCAATAGCGGCATGTTCGAGATGGGCAACGAGATCGAATCCGCCACGCAAGACATCAATGTGCTCGGCGGAGAAATCCAGCGAGAGATACATCAGCTCATCGTCGCCATGCAATTTCAGGATCGCATCCAGCAAAAACTCGACAAGCTGCGCGCCAACAATCTGAATGCCGTCATTCAGACCCTGGAAAGTCTTGGCCATGAAACCGGCGCACTCACACGGCGCGATCTCTATCAACAAGTCCTCGACTATTCCGAGCGCAGTCTTCCGCCTGGGCCGCAGGATTGGAACGCCGCATCAGCGGAGGTGGGTGACGACAATACCCGACCGGCAACCGACGCGAGGAAAGCAAAGCCTGGCACGGCAGGTGTCCAGGACGGCAAGAATGAAAGCCGGGGCCGGCAAAACAGCGACGAAGCGGGGAATGCCGAAATTTTCTAATGATAGAGGCGGTCTATTCATGCCAACGCGTGACATCGCACATCACTGCCAAACGCGTTCGCGCGGCGCCTCGATGGGAATGGATTTGATGAATTCACGCAAATCCTGGAAACCTGTTTACGTTTAGCCAAGAACAACGGTATCGCCAACCTGTATCGTCCCGCCGCCCAGCGGAATCAAGTTGGTGCCAAACAAGACACCGTTCGGTGAATCGCGATACGTTGCAAGTGTTTGCAGCGGCTCCGGCCCGCGCACTTCGCCCGCTGCCTGATCGGTGGTGGTGACCTGGCAGCGCGCGCACGGTTTCGCCGCGCGAAAAGTTGCCTCGCCGATGCGGATTTCGCCCAACCGATCCTCGGCAAAGGCCTCGCATCCTTTGATCACGACATTGGGACGAAAACGATTCATTGGCAATGCCTCGCCACCATTACCGACAATTCGCGCATTCAAATCGGCGAGTGAGGCTTCTGAGACGATCAGCAGCGGATAGCCGTCGGCGAAACTGACGATATCGCCGGGCTTTCCATAATCCGGATTGACAGCGCGCTCGCTCGAATCGGGCATGTACACGAGGCGCGCATCGAAGCCGAGATATTCGGACAGCCATCGATCGGCCCCGCTCGACACGGCCCGCGCCGCGACATGGCTCGCCCACACGCGCACCACGCGTGTCGGTGCCTCATTTGGTTCGGCGGGGAAAGTCACGCTGTCGATATCGGGTGCGGAGAAAGTAATTTCGTCTCCCTCGACTTCAACCCAGACGGTCGCCATCTTCGGGTGCTCGCGTTGTGTCACAAATTCGTCGTTCTGATCGACCACGAGAAAACGTCGGTCGTGTTTCAGTCCGCGCGCGGTCACGATCGCTTCCACCAATGAAATCGCACCCAGGCCCTTGACGGGATAAATGAAAATTCCACTAACGGTAATTGCCATGAAGTTCCCTTCGTTGATCTTCCCGCAATTCACGACCGTGAATTCGGCATTTCTCACCCTCTCCCGTTCTTGGGAGAGGGCTGGGTGAGGGATTGAGCATTCTGAATACTTTCCAATATCGAATGCTCAATAATCGTGATAACGTACCATTCCGCAGTGGAAATTATATCTGCGCCCACGCTGGCGAAAGCCGGATTTTTCGCGATAAGCGAAGTAGTTAAGTCTCTTCCAACAATGGGAGCTCTACAACATGGTTGATCTCTGGAAAAAACTCACCGGCGAACTCATTGACATCATTCAATGGCTCGACGATTCGAACAACACGCTGGTGTACCGCTTCGAGCGGATGAACGACGAAATCAAGTACGGCGCCAAGCTCACCGTGCGCGAAGGGCAGATGGCGGTGTTCATCAACGAAGGCCAACTGGCCGACGTATTCAAGCCCGGCATGCATACGCTGACCACGCAGAATTTGCCGATCCTCGCCACGCTGAAAGGCTGGAAATACGGGTTTGAGTCGCCGTTCAAGGCCGAGGTGTATTTCATCTCGACGCGCAAATTCACCGACTTGAAATGGGGCACGCCCGGCCCCGCGACCATGCGAGATAAGGAATTCGGCATCGTGCGCGCGACCGCATTCGGTATCTACTCGATTCGCGTCAAGGATCCGGCGATTTTCATCAGGGATATTTCCGGCACCGAAGGCCGCTTCACGACTGACCAGATTCAGGAAAATCTGCGCGGCAAGATCGGCCTGCGCATCAAGGAAGTAATGCCCGAATTGGGACTCAGCATCATCGACCTTGAAGCCAAGGTCACGCAGATGGGCGGCATGCTGAGGGAGCGCATCAGCGGTGACTTTGAGGCGATGGGGCTGGAGCTCTGCGAAGTGCAGGTGCAGGATATCGGCCTGCCGGAAGAAGTCGAAAAAGCGATCGACAAACGCGGTGCGATTGCGGCCGTTGGCAATTTGCAGGCCTACACACAATACGAAACCGCGAGCGCGATTCACGACGCCGCCACGACACCCAACAGTGCGGCAGGGGCCGGTATGGGACTGGGTGCGGGCTTTGCGATGGGCGGTGCCATGGCCGGGCAGATGGGGGCCGCCATGAATGCGGGGGCTGCCGGTATGGGAGGTGCCGCCGGTACAAGCGCGATGCCGCCGCCGTTGCCAGCGATGAGTGCCTATCATGTGGCGATCAACGGTCAGCAGTCGGGGCCGTTCGATCTCAGCATCTTGCAAGGTCACGCCAGCAGTGGTGCGCTGAAACGTGATTCGCTGGTGTGGAAGGCAGGCATGGCGCAATGGTTGAAGGCCGGCGAAGTGCAAGAGCTGGCACCGTTATTTTCCAGTGCGCCGCCGCCCATTCCCGGGGCCGACTAAGTCCTTGGTTCTCGTCGTCGTTGAACGCGTTTGCGCGACAACGGCGGCGGGCAATCGATCAAACGTAAATTGGATTCCCGCGCGGATAACCGCCCGGTCTATCCTGAGCCCGTCGAAGGACGGGAATGACGGGTACTTTTATGAATATCCTCATCCGCGCCGCCGAACTCACTGACTACGCCGCCATCCGCGAGGCCATGTCGACGCCAAAAGCACAGGCGCAAACATTGCAATTGCCATTCGCATCGCTTGAGCTCTGGAAAAAACGTCTCGCCGAACAAACGCCGGGCGATCACTTGCTGGTCGCGGAAATTGACGGCAAGGTGGTCGCCAACGCGGGCTTGCACGCAGCGGCAAAATCGCTGCGCCGCCGCCACGCGGGCGCAATTGGCATGTCGGTACATGATGCGTGGCATCGCAAAGGCGTAGGCTCGGCATTGATGCAAGCGTTGATCGACCTGTCCGACAATTGGCTTCAATACACACGCCTCGAATTGACGGTCTATGTCGATAATACGCCGGCGATCGCGCTTTACAAAAAATTCGGTTTTGAAATCGAAGGTACGCATAAGCGCTATGCGTTTCGCGCCGGTGAGTTTGTGGATGCGCATTTCATGGCGCGATTGAAAAACTGACGCCAAGCGCCGCGGCGGTAAAAACACTAATGGAAAATCCCAATCCCTCTCAAACCACGCTCGATCACATGACCGAGAAAGTGCGCGCGTTTCCGTGCAAATCCTGTGGCGCGAAATTATCGTTCTCGCCGGGCAGTAAAACGCTGAAATGTCCCTACTGCGCGGCATCCAACGATATCCCCGACACCGACGAG